>JAJPXG010000007.1:0-20325 GCA_021205565.1 Lachnospiraceae bacterium
GAATCAGCCATTGCTCCGCTTTTTCTCTTTTTAACCTCTTCGTCATCATTCAGCTGTTCCTCTTGAAAGCCCGGTCGGATCCCTCTCCTTTTATTTCCTGTATCATATTAACATAAAGACGATATAATTTCTATAAGAGAATGTTACGATTTCCGACCGGTACCGACTTATATCCGTTCCAGGATAATCGGGATCCCGCCGCCAGCCTTTAAAGTCACAGAAAGCTCCTCGAATCCGCCATACCAAGCAGGAAGTCCTGATCAAAACAACAGGCAGCAACCTTACAGAATACATGTATCTTTCAGAAGCAGTGATATCCACGAAAAAACCCGGCCCACGCCTTTTTTAAGGCGAGAAGCCGGGGCTTTCTCTGCTTTCATGAAATTTTCATCCGATTCTCTTTGCTCTTCTTTACAGGAAAATCAGGCAACCACTTTACGCCACGTCCTCAAACTGGCTGTTGTACAGCTCCGCGTAGAAACCGCCCTTTTGAAGCAGCTCCTCGTGATTACCCTGCTCCACGATGTCGCCGTCCCGGACTACCAGAATGATATCTGCGTTTTTAATGGTGGAAAGACGGTGCGCGATGACAAAGCTGGTACGGTTGTCTGTCAGCTGGTCCATGGCACGCTGCGTCAGGATTTCCGTGCGGGTATCCACGCTGGAAGTAGCCTCGTCCAAAATCAGCATCGGGCTGTTCTGGATCATGGCACGGGCGATGGTCATCAGCTGTTTCTGACCGGCGGAAATTGCCGTATTGTCGCTTAAGACTGTATCGTAGCCGTGCGGCAGCGCCTTAATAAAGTTATGAATGCCACAGGCCTTGCAGGCGTCAGTCATCTGCTTCTCGCTCACATTCTGCGTATTGTACAGCAGGTTCTCACGGACGGTTCCCTCAAACAGCCAGGTGTCCTGCAGCACCATGCCGAACTGGTCATGCACATTTTCACGCGGAATGTCCTTCGTCGCCACACCGTCGATCAGGATTTCCCCGCCGGTCGGCTCAAAGAAACGCATCAGCAGGTTGACCATGGTTGTCTTGCCGGCGCCGGTAGGTCCGACGATAGCCACCTTCTGACCGGGTTTCACCTTTGCGGAGAAGTCGTGAATGATTTCTTTCTCCGGCGCGTTCGGATAGGCGAATTTCACATGGCGAAACTCTACTTCTCCCTTTACAGCAGTGATGCGCTGTGTCTTTGCTGACTCGTCCTCCAGCTCTTCCTCTCCCAGGAACTCAAATACACGCTCCGCGGCCGCGGCGCAGGACTGCATCTGGGTCATGGACTGTGAAATCTGACGCAAAGGCTGCTCGAACAGTCTGGTATAAATCAGAAACGCGGTAATCACACCGAAGGTAATCCGCCCATTGATAATCTGGGACGCGCCTACCACACAGACCGCTACATAACCCAGGTTGCCGACGAAAGTCATCAGCGGCTGCATCAGGCCGGAAAGGAACTGTGACTTGAAGTTTGCATCCTTCACTGCTGCGTTTAACTTTTCAAATTCCCCTCTGACCTCATCCTCCGCGTTCGTAATCCGGATGATATCATGGCCATTGTACATTTCCTCGATATAACCGTTTAAGTTGCCCAGGTTTCTCTGTCTCGCCGTGAAATACTTCTGGGAATGGGACATGATCACCACCATGAAGACCAGCCCCAGGATGGTTGTCAGCACGGTCGTCGTTGCCATCACCCAGTCCGTATAGTACATCATAATCAGGCAGCCGACAAACTGTGCCACCGCTGTCACCAGGCTCGCCAGGCTGTTGCTCAAGGCCTGGGAAACCGTATCGACATCATTGGTCATTCTGGAGAGGACGTCGCCCGCCGCGCTGCCGTTGAAATATTTTAACGGCAGACGATTGATTTTGGTGCTGATGTCTCCGCGCATCCGTTTGGCGACGCCCTGCGTCACCGTCTGCATGATAAAGTGCTGTAAAAAGCTGCAGACGCCGCTGGTAATATAAATCCCCAGTAATAAAAGGGTAACACTTAAAATTCCGTCCATATCGATGGTACTGGTCAGTCCATCGTAAATATAATTGGTCAGATTGCTGATCTGGTCCGGTCCGATGATCGTACAGACCGCTCCCACGGCCGCGAAAATGAGCGCGAGCACAATCCAGCCAACCTGATTTTTACAATAAGCTAAGAGATTACGCAACGCGGCGCCCATATCTTTCGCCTTTTCGCCGCCCTGGCCGCGCCCGCCTCCGGGGCCGCCTCTCATAGGTCCTCTTCCTCCCATAGGTCCTGGCATAATTCAAACACCTCCTTTATGCGTTCGCCGCCAGCTCTTCAGAAGAGAGCTGCGACAGGGCTATTTCCTGATAAACCTGACAATTCTTCATCAGTTCATCATGCGTGCCCATACCCACGATGGTGCCGTTATCCAGCACGACAATTTTATCCGCGTTGCGGATGGTACCAATACGCTGCGCCACAATCAGACAGGTCATGTTTTTGCGTTCCTTAGCCAGTCTCTGGCGAAGAATACGGTCTGTTTTATAATCCAGGGCAGAGAACGTATCATCCAAAATCAGAATCTCCGGCTTTCTGGCAAGGGCACGGGCGATGGAAAGACGCTGTTTCTGGCCTCCGGATACATTGGTGCCGCCCTGGGCGATTCTCGCATCCAGGCCGCCGTCCATCTCTGAGACAAAGTCAGTCGCCTGGGCGATATCCAGCGCCTCTTCCACATCCTGCTTTGTCACTTCATGGCCGCAGTCTCCGAACGCTATATTTTCTCTCACCGAATCGGAGAACAGCTGCGCCTTCTGCGGCACGAAACCGACCTTATCATAAAGGGTATTAAACGTATACTCCCTGATGTTTCTGCCATCCAGATAAACCTCGCCGCTGGTCGCGTCATACAACCTCGCGGCCAGCTCGGCCAGCGTGGATTTGCCGGAGCCGGTAGCGCCGATAAAGGCCACCGTCTCGCCCTTCTTCGCGGAGAAGGAAATATGTTTCAGGCAATCCTCGGAAGCGTCCGGATAACGGAACGACACATCCTTAAATTCAATGGCGCCGCTTTGTGTTCCAGTCTTCTCAGCTCCTTCTGTCACCGCGATATCAGAATCGATGACTTCACTGATACGATTTGCGGATACCTGCGCTCTGGGCAGCATCATGAAAATCATCAAAAGCATCACAAAGGACATGATGACATACAAAGCATAAGAGCTGAACGAAACCACATCTCCCAGCATCACGGATCTCTCACTGATGGCCGCCGCCATGGCTGCCGTATCCGTCATGGGAATCTCAATGTTGTTGATCAGGGTTGCACCCACATAATAGATGCCCAATGTAACCGCGCTCTGCACGAACATCATGATCGGGGACAAAACGGCCATCCCCCTGCCGGTGAATAACTGCGTTCTCTTTAAGTTGTCATTTGCCGTCTCAAATTTGTCTTCCTGGTATTTTTCCGCATTGAACGCGCGCACCACACGGATCCCGTTTAAATTTTCCTCCGTGATCCGGTTCACATCATCAATCTGTCTCTGGACGATTCTGAATTTCGGAATCATAACCGCCAGCAGAACAATCAGGGACGTCACCACGATCACCACTGCGGCCGCTACCACCGCGGACAGCTGCCAGCTCTTACCTACAATCTTGATAATCGCCCAGACCGCCATAATCGGCGCGCGCAGCATCATCTGCAGTCCCATGGAAATAATCATCTGGATCTGGGTAATATCGTTCGTGGTACGGGTAATCAGACTGGCTGTAGAAAACTTTTTAATTTCTCCACTGCCAAAAGACGCCACCTTATTGAAAACCAGGCTTCGGACATCATAACTGAAATCCGACGCAATTCTCGCGGCAAAGAATCCCACGATTACCGTCAGACCCGCGCTGCAAAGCGCGCAGCCCAGCATCTTAAGGCCCGCGGACCAGTATTCCGACATTTCTGTCACTTCGCTGCTGATCAGTACCGTGATCGCAGCCGTATAGTCAGGCAATTTCAGATCAAAATACACCTGACCGCAGACGAGGCACAGGCACAACAGCGCCAGCCATCTGTCCCTCGTCTTCATGTGCCTGAAAATATGCAGCATATAAAATCTCCTTCCATTCTTTTCCTGTCCCATTTATGGGGCAAAATTGCTTTGCGAAAGCCACCCAATATTAAACAGCCGATACTTCCTCCACACTCTCTGCTAACCTGTCACAGAAAGCATAGGTCTCTTCCATAAATACGACACTCTGATACGCATCGCTTAAGATCTGATGCAGCAGCATCCGATAATACTCCCTGATAGTCTCCCGCACTGTCAGGTTGTGCTCCTTCAGATACTCCTCGTCGATCACCACCGGCAGCATTTTATGGAACTGCTCTCCCAGCAGGGGCAGAGACAGTTTCCGACAGAAGCCTTTCTCCGCAGCCTTTTCATGGAATGCCTGAAACCGGCTGATCAGGTTGTCAATTGCCTGCTGATGTTTCGTATACAGATCGGGAAAACGGTTTTTTAAGTCCGACATATACCGGCTGCCCGAAAACACCGCAAGCGCAATTCCATTGCAGTAAAGCTGTGACAGACCTTTCAGCACATCGTCAATGCCGCCTTCCATCGACAAAGAAACACCTGTAAGCCGCTCCATCGCAAACCGTTCCGCCTCCCGCACAATATCCTCTTTACTCTTAAAATATTTGTACAGGGTCGGTTTTCCGACATGCAGACGGGCCGCAATTTCATCCATGGAAATTCCATCGAAGCCGTATTTCAGATACAGCAGCATGATCTTGCGTTTTAAGGCGTCTCTTTTCTCTTCTGTCAGCGGTGAAGGCATCGCAAAGCTCCTCCTTTTTTACAGTTTCTTACACCACAGAGGAACTGCCCGGAAATTCGCGCGCATTTAAAAAGTATCCGGACAGGTTGAAACTATTTTTGCCCTTTGCGGTTAAAACGATAATAATCATTTTTAGTTTTGATGTCAATATGAAAATTGCAGATTTCACAAAGCTTTTACAGAATTTAGATTTTGAATACTTTTCCACATGGCTGTACCGGAAAAGTCAAAAAAAGAAGCAGAGAATTGTACTCCGCTCCTTTTCTATCCTGACCTGCAGAAGATGCTGCCCAAAACATGTCCTCTCTCACTCCGCGTGCAGCTCCTTCGACATGGTGTCCAGATCCAGACCATAGGATTCCATGAACAGCTCCATGAACAGCCCGACCTCCTCGATATCCATCTCCATCAACGCCCGGTAAGTGGACTCTTTGGCGGAGGCAAAATCGCGGTTTCCCGTCTGTTCCTCTTCCACGCACTTGATATAGGCCGAAATCTTGTCCGCGGCCTTAAGTAATCTCAGTAAATACGCATCCTCCGGCGCCGCTTCCTGATAAATAATGTCCCGATAGCTGTCCCACATTTCCCGCGGCAGAAGGTTTAACAGTGTACTCTGCGCTTCCTTCTCCAGATCTTTATAATTATCCCGGATATGATCGTCGTGATATTTCACCGGCGTGGGCAGATCGCCCGTAATGATCTCCGCCGCGTCATGGTACATACCCAGAAGCGCAATCCTGTCCTCGTTCAGATTTTTCCCCAGATAGCGGTTCCCGATCACCGCCAGCGCATGGGCAATCATCGCCACCTCCAGGCTGTGCTCCGCGAGATTTTCCTCCCGTGTGTTGCGCATCAGGCTCCAGCGATTGATCAGCTTCAGGCGCGCCATCATACCGAAAAAGTGATATTTTTCCATTTTATGGGTTCCTCCGGAATATTTGCCTGTGTCAGGGCCAGGCTGCTATAGAGGTATCTTAACACATGGGGAAGAAAAATGCATTTGAATAATTTATAACAGGCAAAATTCGTATCATCGACAAAACCATACCATGATTATCACTTCATGCAATTCATAATCACGCTGATCATCATCTCCTTTTCCTCCGGATTCGACTCCGCAATCATGATGGTCAGCGCCACAAGCGTATAATCCTCGATCGTCTTTTCTCCGCCCGCAAACAACACGCCGTTTTTGTCCAGGAAATACAGGAAAACGGTAGCTGCTATTCTCTTATTTCCATCCGAAAAGCTGTGATTCTTTGTGACAAAATACAATAAATTGGCAGCCTTTTCTTCCAGGGTCGGATACAGATCTTTTCCGTCAAAGCTCTGATAAATCGCGCCGATGCTGCCTTTGAAGGAGTCATCCTTCTCATTGCCGAACAGCGTACTCTCGTCTCCGAATCTCATATGGTCAATCAGCTCCCTGCACTCCTCATAACGCAGCACATAAACTGCCTGATTTCCTTTTGGCCGTGTCATGCTCTGATGATCATAGGCATCCAGCAAGTCCAGTGCCTGGCTGTATCTCTCCACTACCGACAGCACCTGTCTGGTGTCCAGATTGTCCTCCACCCGCTTCATCACCCGTATCACCTCATTTAACTGATTCATACGATTATGATTGACGGCATAACCTTTGATTATGTATTGCTTTAAGACAGAATTCGCCCATTTTCTGAAGGCTACGCCCCTTGCGGATTTCACCCTGTACCCAACAGAAATAATGACATCCAAATTATAATACTCCGTCATATGGGTCTGTGTTTTTCCTTCTATAGCTCCATGTGGAGTGGTAGTCGCAAAATTTGCGACTACCACCTGACCTTCCAGTTCTTCCTTTCTGGCATTCGCAATATGCTTCCCAATCGTTTTAATGTCTCTGTCAAAAAGCTCTGCCATCTGCGCACGATTCAACCACACTGTTTCCTGCTCCGGAGTGACCGGTACCTCAAGTCGCAATCCGTCATCCTCAAATAAAATAATTTCGTTGTTCAAAATAATTCTCCTCCTCCTGTTTTTATTTCCATATCATCATACCATACTTTTTACCCATTTAAGCCGTCATATCATACTCATATATTAATTTTCTCTAAAATTTTGAGTCAAAAAAACGCCGCGCCAGGTTTCCTTAACCCCGGCGCGGCGTTTTTCATTTCATCATTCATTTAAAAATCGTAGCCATATCGCAACAGCAGGCCACAGGAAACTTATGCCCCTCAATTCGACCCTGTCTGATAAAATGTATACACGTACGCCGTCTCATTCGACAACATCTCAGAAGCGTCGCTGCGGGACATATAACCCAGGAAATCGCTGTCCGGGCGCATCACCACGACATTGTAGGAATTAAATCCGGTTAAAAGCATGGCCTCCCCGCTCTCTAAAATAATCAGAACCGGGATATCCTGGTCCACATAATACAAAAGGCTTGTCAGACTGCAGCCGGTGACCTCAATCAGCGTGTAATCGCTGTACTGATCATCCAGAATATCACTGCAGCTTTCACCCGCATTTAAACGCTCCTGCACATCCGTGTAGATGCCCAGCTGCTCCAGCATGATCTTAAGGCACACTGCCACGCTGTCCTGCTCCTCAGTAGAAGCGACAGCTTCAATGGCAATGATCTGATTGGAGTCAGAGAGGGTTTTTCGCCGCCAGATGTAGCTGCCGGTCTCATTGTCCCGGACAATTCCGTTCATGCTGTCGGCCTGTTTCACGGCATAGCCCGCATCCGTTGTATATTCTGTGACCTCCCACGGGCTTAAGACTGCCACATAGCTGATATCCGACTGCGTGCCGACAGTGAGGCTCTCCACGTTTTCCGCCTCCATCTCCTTGGCCTGTGAAAAAATCAGACTGCTGACATCGATCTTATTTTTCAGGGAAATCTGGTAAATGGTCTGGTAAGTCGACGTCACAACCGTACCCACTGTGTTGTTCGTGTCGCTGCTGCTCTTGCGGCTGACAATATTATCATCGGCAATCGTGGTATAAGTATCCCCACTTTTGGAATACCGTTCCAGAATCAGCTGGTTTGCGTCGATTGTGACCTCCCGGATTCTGACATTTTCCGCCTGATAATCCTTCAGAACCTCGCCGTCCGCATCCTCAATGCAGATGCGGTACATATAATAAAACTGGCTGCCGTCCTGATTTAAGCTCTCCTCCTCCGTATAGGCATATCCGTACACAAAATCATCGCCGATAAAGCCCAACGGCAGCAGCACCTGCCCAGCCGGCGCGGTAAGCTCCCGCCGCGTCTCATTTTCGAGGTCCAGGTAAACAATCCCCTCTTCTCCCTGAATGACAAGCGCGGAGCCGCTTTCAGACACATAAATATCCTGCCCGGAATTATAAGCGTAAATAACCGAAATCTCCTGCGTCGTCAGATTGAGCAGACACAGACTTCCATCCATATAAAAATACAGGCTTTCCTGGCCCACCAGGCAGGCCAATGTCTCTACCTCCTGCATCAAAAGCTGCGCGGAATGTGTGCTTTTAATAAAGGCCAGTTCCTCCCTGAGACCGGTCGTCGCGTCATAGTAATAGACGCCGATCCCCACGCTGCCCTCGTGGTCGCCCCGGTTCATATATCCGTACACCAGAAAAGTCATGGAACCTGCCTCATCCACCTGCAGTACCCTGATATCATGATTCCCGTACAGATTCCGCAGATCCGGTTCGTCGCTGTCCTTAAAGCCGTACACATAGGTCATGCAGTTCTCATTGTCATCATAATAATAGAGGCAGCCGTTGATGACAAACACCGCCATGGCGCCGTCCTCGCTCTCCGTGATGGTGACGCCGTCGTTTAAAATGCCCAGCATGATGATATTGCTGCTGTACAGATCGCCCTCCATGGAATAAATCACATCCACGGTGCGCTCATATTCAATCATGTAAACGTCTTCCCCGGAGGTCCTGAGCAGATATTTCTCGCATACCTGATACAGGTAGGTATTATCCTCATCCTGTGCCTGCGCGTAATAAGTGAGCGTGTAGCCGCCGTAATACTCGTCCAGACTGGTGATAGCCGGGTAAATCTCACTGACAATCTCCACTTCAAGACCTCCCCACATCACCTGGGAGGTGGAGCAGTGCAGATCCACATACGCCAGTGTGGAATCGTCCCCCGTGCCGTCCGTCTCCATAAAGGGCGCGATGTATTCCGCCCCATTCTCCTTATCAAAGGTGCTTTCATGGAACTGCCAGACGACATTAAGCTGCTCCGTCAGGGAATTGTCCCCGGCGTAAAGGAAACGGGTATAAAAATGAATGTCCTGCTGATAGCGGGTGCTGACCGACAGCACGAGAATATACTCCTCTCCCTCCGAAATCAGATCCTTGAGCGTAAAGCTGCAGGCGACCGTATCGTCACTGCCCGATTTTAAAACCGCTTCTCCTGTCTCAATCAACCGGGTACTGTCGGAATTGCGGACCTCGTAGGAAACCGATTCCACCTCCTCGCCGAAGGAATCGATCCGTACCGTCACAGATCTGTCCGTATCCAGAGGAAATATATACTCCGCGACCTCATTGATTTCCATGGAATCGGTATAGCCATGGAGCAGATTATAAGCCGTCCCGTCCAGCTCAATCTGTACTAGCGGCAGCGTCGCCTGATCCATGTCCATGGAAAGTCCTTCATTGTCCCGGTTGATATAATAATATGTAATTACCATGCTCACGAGGAAGACCACAAAAAAGGTCGTCCACATGATCAGCTTTTTTTTCATCTTCTCTCCGATGTGCCGGCCCGCGTCACAGACGCGGGCGGATCTTTTCTGTTTTCGGTACCAGAGGACTGTTTTCTGTCCCCGGCAGGCGCATGCTGCTGCCCTCCGCTCCTGTCAGGTACGGAAGGCTGCTCTCTGTCCCCGGCAGGCGGACACTCTCTTCCCTTGTCCGGGAGCGGTTTTTCCTCTGCCTGCGGTCTAAAAGCTCCTCTAACAGAAGAACCTGCACCAGGTCGCTCACCCACTCCCACTTGAGCGGAGGAATTTTTTCTTCTACATTCTCGGACTCAGTCTGCAGGGTCTTGACAATACTCTCAGCCAGGCGGTAAAGCTGCCACCTGTCCGGATACTCATCATATATCATGCTGCCCTCATAGTCCATATAATCGATGATATCTCTGATTTTTTTTAAATATTTCTGCGCGTCAAGCGGATACAGGCTCCTTAAATAATCCATGTCCCGGTGCAGGGCGTCCTCTTTGTTCACGGGATACTGAATAGGAAAGCTCATATAAAAAGGAAGATAATTCTGCATGAAAAAATCCGTTTTCTTTTATGATATGCTTTCCGTGCCGGGAAGGTTCCCGCCTGAAAGAAAAGCCCTCCGAAGTAAACTATCGGAAGGCTTTTGCCTCTCTTTGGTATTTTTTACTGCTTTAAGACCGTGATACGCGCCATGGCACGCATCAACGCCGTCTCCGCCCGGGCGATATCTGTCTCGGGTGTACGGCTCTTTAATCTTTCCCGTGCGCGCTCTAAGGCCGCCTCAGCTCTCGCCTCGTCGATCTCCTCCGGCCACTCGATGATCTCGGCCAGAATTGTGACCTGATCCGGCAAAATCTCCACAAAGCCGGCATGCAGCGCAGCTTCCTTCGCCTCGTTATTCTCCATGCGAATGGTGAGGATGCCCGGTTTGACAATCACCGTCATAGGGATATGCCTGGCATATACGCCGATCTCGCCCTCGGTGGTATTGAATTCCACCATCTCCGCGTCCTGGTCAAAGAACACGCGCTCCGGAGTAATGATCTGTAATCTGAATTTCTCCATGCCGCCTGCTCCCCTTAGTTCGTGCGGGCTACCACGTCGTCGATCGTTCCCGCGTTGATGAAGTGGCTCTCCGGAATGTCGTCATATTTGCCCTCCAGGATCTCGGAAAAACCGCGGATGGTCTCGCTGATCGGGACATACTTGCCGCTCGTACCGGTGAACTGCTCCGCCACGAAGAAGGGCTGGGAGAGGAATCTCTGCACCTTTCTGGCTCTGGCCACCAGCACGCGGTCTGACTCGGACAGCTCGTCCATACCCAGAATGGCGATGATGTCCTGCAGCTCCTTATATCTCTGTAAAATCTCCTGCACGCCGCGGGCCACTCTGTAATGCTCCTCACCCACGACTCTCGGATCCAGAATGCGGGAAGTCGATTCCAGCGGATCCACCGCCGGGTAAATACCCATCTCCACGATAGACCTGGACAAAACTGTCGTCGCGGCCAGATGTGCGAAGGTAGTTGCCGGAGCAGGGGCTGTCAGGTCATCCGCCGGCACATAAACCGCCTGTACGGATGTGATGGAGCCGCTTCTCGTGGAGGTAATGCGCTCCTGCAGCGCGCCCATCTCCGTCGCTAACGTCGGCTGATAACCCACCGCGGAAGGCATGCGGCCTAAAAGCGCGCTCACCTCAGAGCCTGCCTGCGTGAAACGGAAAATATTGTCAATGAATAACAGAACGTCCTTGCCGCCCTTATCGCGGAAATACTCCGCCATGGTAAGGCCTGTCAGACCTACCCGCATACGGGCTCCCGGCGGCTCGTTCATCTGGCCGAAGACCATGGTCGTCTTGTCAATAACGCCGGACTCTGTCATCTCATGGTACAGGTCGTTGCCCTCACGGGTGCGCTCACCCACACCGGTAAACACGGAATAGCCGCCGTGCTCTGTGGCGATGTTGCGGATCAGCTCCTGAATCAATACGGTCTTGCCCACACCTGCGCCGCCGAAGAGGCCGACCTTCCCGCCCTTCTGATAGGGGCAGAGCAGGTCGATGACCTTGATGCCGGTCTCCAAAAGCTCTGTGTCCGTGGACTGCTCCTCAAACGTGGGCGCCGGCTTGTGAATCGGTTCATATGTGACATCGACCGGATCCGGCTTGTCATCAATGGCCTTGCCCAGCACATTGAAAATCCGTCCCAGCGTATTCTCGCCCACGGGCACCGAGATGGGCGCGCCGGTGGCAACCGCTTCCATGCCTCTCACCAGACCGTCGGTAGGTCCCATGGCGATGCATCTGACCACATCGTCGCCCAGATGCTGCGCCACCTCCACGGTCAGAGAGGAGCCGTCCTTCCTCTCAATCGTGATGGCCTCGTTAATCTCCGGAAGTCTGTTCTGGCTGAATTTCACGTCCAGCACGGCCCCGATGATCTGTGTGACCCTGCCAATATTCTGCTCTGCCATGTAAGTCTCCTCTTTCCTGCGCGGTTTAACTGATTGCCTCCGCGCCTGCAATAATTTCTGTCAGTTCTGTCGTGATTGCGCTCTGACGCGCCCTGTTGTACAAAAGCTCCAGATCCTGGATCATATCCTGCGCATTGCTGGTCGCGTTGTCCATCGCCTGCATTCTGGCGCCGTTCTCACTGGCCACGCTCTCCACTAAGCCGCCGTAAATCAGACTGCTGATATATTTCGGGATCAGGAGGTTTAACGCTTCCGTCTCCTCCGGCTCGAAATTCATCAGCGCCACAGCCCCCTGTCCGGACTCCTGTGACTGCTCCACCGGAAGCAGCCGGATGAGCCTGGCCTCCTGGGTCACGGTATTTTTGAACGCGGTATACGCCAGCCAGATTTCCCCGACCTCGCCCTTTTCATAGCTTTTGAGGAGCATGTCGGAGAGCACCATCGCTTCCGCATAGGTGGGCGTCTCGCCCAGGTCCGGAAAGCTCTCCCGGATGGTGTAGCCGTTCCTTAACAGCGCGTCTCTGCCCTTGGAGCCGATCGCGTAGATATCCAGGTCATCATCCGCCAGGTTTCCTCTGGTAATCAGCTTGACAATATTTGAATTATAGCCGCCTGCCAGTCCCCGGTTGGAGGTAATCGCGATGACCGCCTTACGCGGGCTGTCGTTGCCGTCCAGATACGGATGTCTGACGCCCTTCGTCATTTCCAGAATAGACTGCACTGTCGTGTACATGCAGTCAAAATAGGATCTCGACCGCTCCGCGCGTCCTCTGGCATGCTGCAGCTTCACCGTAGATACAAGCTTCATGGCCTTGGTAATCTGCTGCGTACTCTGTATGCTTGCTTTCCGCTTTTTGATATCACGCGTAGAAGCCATAAACGCTTCCTGCCTTTCTTATGCTGCCGTTCGCAGTTCATCTCATCGTCCGATTCACCATGCTCCTGCGTCCGGCAGCTGTCCACTTCTTTCTATCTGAAATCCTTCTTAAAATCTCCGATCGCTTTCACAAGCTTTGCCTCGGTGTCATCGGAAATGACCTTCTCCGATCTGACCGCAGCCGGAATCTCCGGGTGCTTCTCGTCCAGATAAGCGAAAAACTCCGTCTCGAAACGGGTAATGTCATTCGTCGGCACATCCAGTAAATATTTGTTCGTCACCACATAGAGGATGATGACCTGATATTCCACGGCCATGGGCGCATACTGCGGCTGCTTTAAGACTTCCTTGATCCGCTCGCCCTGTGCCAGACGCTGCGCCGTATCGGCATCCAGATCGGAGCCGAACTGTGCGAAGCTCGCCAGCTCTCTGTACTGCGCCAGCTCAGTCCGGATGGGTCCGGCGACCTTTTTCATGCCCTTGATCTGCGCGGCGCCGCCCACACGGGATACAGACAAGCCGGCGTTGACAGCCGGGCGGAAACCGGAGTTGAACATCTCGGTCTCCAAATAAATCTGTCCGTCTGTGATGGAAATCACGTTGGTCGGGATATAGGCCGACACATCGCCCGCCTGCGTCTCAATGATGGGAAGTGCGGTCAGTGTGCCGCCACCGTGTTCCTCGTTCATGCAGCAGGCACGTTCTAACAGCCTGGAGTGCAGATAGAAGACGTCGCCGGGATATGCCTCACGGCCCGGCGGTCTGCGAAGCAGTAAGGAAAGTGTACGATAAGCGGTGGCATGCTTACTTAAATCATCGTAGATAATCAGCACATCCTCACCGTTTTCCATCCACTCCTCACCGATGGCACAGCCGGAATATGGAGCAATATACTGTAAAGGCGCCATCTCCGAAGCGGTGGAAGCCACCACCGTCGTATATGCCATGGCACCGTATTCTTCCAGAGTCTTGACAATCGTGGCGACCGTGGACGCCTTCTGGCCGATGGCAACGTAAATGCACTTCACGCCCTGGCCCTTCTGATTGATAATCGTATCAATGGCGATGGCCGTCTTGCCGGTCTGTCTGTCGCCAATGATCAGCTCACGCTGGCCCCGTCCGATGGGCACCATGGCGTCGATGGCCTTGATACCGGTCTGCAGAGGCGTGTCCACGGGTCTTCTGGTGATGACGCCGCTGGCGACGCGCTCAATCTGACGGAATTTGTCTGTCTGCACGGGTCCCTTGCCGTCAATCGGCTGTCCTAAGGAATTGACCACGCGCCCGATCATGGCGTCCCCTACCGGGACCTCCACCACGCGCCCGGTGGTCTTCACTGTGTCGCCCTCACTGATATTCCTCTGATTTCCCAGCAAAACGGCGCCAACGTTGTCCTCTTCCAGGTTCATGACCATGCCGTAAACTTCTCCCGGGAATTCCAGAAGCTCTCCCTGCATTGCGTTTTCCAGGCCGTGTACACGGGCGATGCCGTCCGCCACCTGAATCACGGTGCCCACATCGGACACCTCCAGATCCGCGGCGTATCGTCTGATCTGATCCCTGATTACTGAACTGATTTCTTCCGGTCTTAAATTCATGGATCTATACGCACCTTTCTCATTTCAGCTGCACCTTCAGCAGCTGTCTCTTTAAATCCTCTATCTTCGTCTGAATGCTGGAATCCACCACTCTGTCCCCGATTCGGATGACCATGCCGCCAATGAGGCTCTCGTCCACGGCGTAATGCATCTCCATCTTCTCATAGGAAGTGGTCTCCAGCAGTCTCTTCTCTACCTTTTCCTGCCCGGCCTCATCCAGCGGGACGGCGGTCGTCACATACGCGACGCCGATCTTTTTTGCTTCCTTGACCCTGTCTATAAAATAGGTGAGAATCGCGGGCAGCTCTTTGTAGCGCTCTTTTCCCACTACCAGCAGCAGAAAGCCTGTCATGGTGTCGCTGACTCTGCCCTTGAAAACCTCCGCCACCACTTCAAGCTTTTCCTCTTCGGTGATGTTCGGATGGCTTAACAGCCTGATGAAATCCGGGTTCTCGGAGAGTGCCTTCAATACCAGTTCACTCTCCTGCCACAGTTCGTCCAGCTGCTTCTCCTCCATGGCCAGATCAAAGAGCGCGTCCCCGTAGGTTTTTGAAATCAGCTTAGCCATGTATTCTCACCCATTTCCTTTAAGGTTTCGTCCACCAGGCTGTTCTGAATCTCGGTATTGATATTGGCCGCCACGACCTTGCCGGCAATCGCGCTGGCCACCAGGATCATCTCCTGCTTCACCTCGTCAGCTGCCTTTGCCTTCTCAAGCTCGGCCTCCACATGGGCTCTGTCCACAATGCGGCGGGCCTCCTCTTTCGCGTCCGCTACAATCTGGCTCTCATTTGCAAGTGCGCGGCTTCTGGCGTCTCTTAAGATTTCATCCGCTTCTTTATTGATGTCGGCCAGCTTCTGTTCATATTCCGCCTGCAGCTTTTTCGCCGCCTCCTCGGCCGCGGCCGCGGTGGACAACTCATCAGCAATCTTATTCTGGCGCTTCTGAAGCATATCCCGCACGGGATTGAAAAGCAGATAGCTCATCGCAAAAAACAGTACCAGCACGGAAATCAGCGTCAGCACCGAATCGGTCAGCAGCTGAAAATCCAGGTCAAAAAGCCGGGGCTCCATGGTAGTCAAAAGCATGCCGCTCATGTATCCGTTCATTGATTACCCTGCCTCCTTTCCTTCGCGCACAGACGGCCTGAAATGTATCAAAAGCCGGTCTCCACGCAGACAAAAGTTATGATACCATGGTCCACAGGATCATAAATGGGAATGCACACCCGAAGGGCGTATCTTGCGTAAGCATTCGATTTCTGACCTTTTGTCCCTTGTATCATTAAACTTGTATCATTAAATCAGAGGCTTTACGAACAGTAAGAGCATGGCAACCAGCAGGCCATAAAGACCGGTAGTCTCAGCCACAGCCTGACCTAAAAGCATGGTAGTGGTGATATCGCCTCTCGCGCCGGGATTGCGTCCCACTGCGGAAGCGGCATAGCCTGCGGCGATACCCTGGCCAATGCCGGGGCCGATACCTGCGATGACAGCCAGCCCTGCGCCGATTGCGGAACAGCCTAAGATAAAGTTCTCGTTAAATTCCATCTCTTTTTCCTCCTTGGATGTTTCTTCATTAAAGATGAGATTTGTGGTTTCTATTTTAAATTTCAGTAAAACCTGAAACAGGTTTCATTCGTCGTCGATGGCATTCGTGATATACGTCATCGTCAGCATGCAGAACACATACGTCTGAATCGCGCCCGAGAAAAGGTCGAAATACACATGCAGCGCGGCCGGCCAGATCAGGGCAAAGAAATTCAGCAGTCCGTATACCAGCGCCAGCATGCAGGTTCCCGACAATACATTCGCAAACAGTCGAAGTGATAAGGAAATCGGCACGGCAACGTCACTGATGATGTTGATCGGCGCCCAGAACGGCCAAGGATCGCAGAGATGAGCCACTACACCCTTCGCCCCGTTGTATTTGATTCTGTTAAAATGAATCAGAACAAAGGTCATGACTCCCAGCGGCAATGTCACGCCATAGTCCGCTGTCGGCGGGCGCAGACCGAAGAGGCCGGAAATATTACAGATTAAGATGAAAATAAAGACAGTGCCAATGTAGTTAAGGAAGCCTTTGGCGTGCTTGCCCATGCTGCCCTTCACCATATTGTCCAGCATTTCCACAGCCATTTCCGCGACATTCTGTAAGCCTCTCGGAATCTCCTCGGCCTTTTTCATGCGACGGTTGACCACGAAAGCAAAGCCGATCAGCAGCAGCATGACGATCAGCAGACAGACATGGGTAGTCGTAATCCATACCGTCTGGCCAAAGACCTGGTAGGAAAAGACGCCGTGAATCATAAAATCAATATCTTCAGACAGCAGAATTCCCTGTGTCATAGGGCTCTACCTCCTTACGTTTATGAAACCTGTTTTGATATAGTTTCTCTAAAACGGGCTCCAGATATGCGCCCGCTTTCATCCCCAGAATGCCAAAAACGCAGGCGACAGGATTGGCAATGTCCGTCACCATCACGAAAAATGTGACTCCCACGAATACCAGGTAGCGGAGGGTATTGTGCAGGACAAGCTTCTTCGTCGCTCCCTTCTCTCCCAGGCCGAGGGCCATGTCCAGGCTCCAGTACATGTGCGCCTCTCCTAAAAGAGAAAGCACCACGCCGATCCACCAGCCAAGGCTTACGCCTGAAAGCCTGCGCAGAAAGAGAAGAATGACGATCTCTCCCGCAATTCCATAAGCAAAAGTACCCGTCATCATAAGCAGAAGCGTGAGATTGATCTTTCTGAATTTGTCAAGCGGTGCAGGTTTTTCCTGCACGGAAGCGTCTGACGGCATGTACTTACTCTTTCTCAATTCTGCTGGTGAAGGGGTTGTCGTTTTTCTCATCCAGCCGGGCAATGGTTTTGACCATTTTGTATACGTTCCACGCACCCGCGGCAGCGCCCACAAAGAAAAGGATGACGAAGAAAAAAGAGGTGCCGAGGCGCTTGTCCATAAAGTAGCCGAGGGCGCAGCACATGGCGATGGGAACGACCATGCTGATGCCGAACTGGCTGACCATGGAGAGGGCCTGGAGGACCGAGTTTTTCTTTTTCTTCATACTAGAATGCCTTTCATTGCCTTACGGGGCCGTGTTGGCGGCTGTGTACATTTGGTGATAATTATAGAGAAGTTTGCGGGAGATGTCCAGTAAAATTTCAATTAAAAAAGAAAAAGCAAGGGCAAAATATCTGAATAAAAGGATCGCGGGGCGGCGTATAAACTGCTTCTCTCATACCGAAACAGAATCGCGGGACAACTCATAAACCACTTCTCTCATACGTGCTGGGCATTCCGATGAGCCGATGGGCAAGACAATCGTGTTCAGCAGAGGCTTCCACGATTGTCTATCGTCTCGTCTCCATAGCACGAAAAATCGTTCAGTGGTTTATGAGTTGTCCCGCTCTGTTTTCAGATTTTCAATTCCATTTCAATATTATTATCGATGTTTTCTATTCAAAATATAACGAGACTTATACTCTATCCACATATCATAACTGATACGCTGATTAAATCGATATATAAACTCCCTGTCTATCCCTTCACTTTCCCCACAGCCGCGAACACAATAAAAATCCCCAGATCCACCGCCACAATGCTCGCGCCCACCGGTGTGGCCACGAAAATGGAGATGAGAATGCCGCTCAAAGTCCCGACTACAGACAGAACCGCGGCGCAGACAGTGACGGAGCGGAAGCTTTTGAAGACACGCATGGCGGAAAGGGCGGGAAAGATGATGAGAGCGGAGACTAAAAGGGAACCGGCCAGCTCCATCGCGACGACGATGACAAGGGCAGTGATGACGGCGATGAGTCCGTTGTATATTTCAGTCTGAATGCCGGTGCCTTTGGCAAAGCTTTCGTCAAAGGTGACAGCGAAGATTTTGTGAAAAAGCAGGACAAACATCAGAATCACAACCACGGAAATCACGACGCAGAAGCCCACATCCGCGCCGGTCAGAGTAAGGATCGAGGTGGAGCCGAAAAGCGAGCTGCACACGTCCGCGGAAATATTGGCGGAGCCGGAGTAGCGGCTTAAAAGCAGGTAGCCGATGGCAAGGGCCGCCACGCTGATCATGGCGATAGCCGCGTCTCCGCGGATGGCGGTTTTATTGCCGAGGGCTAAAAGGGCGACCGCCGCGATCACCGTCACGGGAATCACGACCACCATATCACTCTCCACGCGTAAAACCGCTGCAATAGCCACTGCACCGAAAGCCACATGGCTTAAGCCGTCCCCGATGAAGGAAAAGCGCTTGAGAACCAGGGAAACTCCCAGCAAAGAAGCGCAGAGGCCGATCAGCGTACCCACAATCAGGGCATACCGCACGAAATCAAACTGTAAATAATAGGCAAGTGTCTCCATCATGGCTGTTTCTCCCGTCTCACCTGAAGCATGGAAGCGTACATCTGCCCGTAGGGACTTTTAAAGTAACTCTCCCTGTCTCCGAAAAAGGTATCCTGGTGACTCATATAAAGAATATGACTGGCAAAGGGAACCGCTTCCAGCACGTCGTGGGACACCATGATGATGGTAATCCCCTGTTCACGGTTAAGCTGAGCAATCAGCTCATACATTTCCGCCGTCGCCTTCGGATCCAGCCCCGCCACCGGCTCATCCAAAAGCAGCAGTTTTCTGGTGGCGCACAGCGCCCGCGCCAAAAGCACGCGCTGCTGCTGGCCGCCGGACAGCTCGCGGTAGCATTTCCCGGCCAGATTTAAGATCCCCAGCTGTTCCATATTTTCCCGGGCGATCTCCTTTTCCAGCTTTCCATAAAAAGGCTTAAGTCCCAGGCGGTTCACGCAGCCGGAGAGAACGATTTCCTCCACAGACGCCGGAAAATCCCGCTGCAGCTGCGACTGCTGCGGCAGATACCCAATTTCATTGGTACGGATATCCTCACCGAAGCGAAGACTGCCGCCGAGGGGCTTCTTCAGTCCTAAAAGCGTCTTGATCAGCGTGCTTTTGCCGGAGCCGTTTTCCCCCAGAATGCAGAGGTAATCTCCCTTACTGACCTGAAAGGAAATATCAGAGGCGACAATCTGTTTTTCGTATCCAAGCTTCAGATTCTGGCATTGTATCTGTATCATACTCACTCACTTCCCAGCGCTTTCTTCAGCACTTTCAGGTTTTCCTCCATGATGTTCAGCCAGGTGGCGCCCGCCTCCACCTCATCCCGGGAAACGGCCTGCATGGAATTTAATGTCAGGATTTCCTGATCTGCGGACTGCGTATTCTTGCGGATTGTCTGAGCCAGCTCCGAATCCGAGCCCTCTATGATCAGAATCACCGGCAGTTCCAGCTCATCCAGCTTCTCAATCAGGAAAACAATCGTCTCAAAGCCCGCCTCCGCGTCCGCGTTGCAGCCGGCGAAGGCCGCGTAATAATCCAGGCCGAATTCCTCCGTCAGATACCGGAACGGAAAACGGTCCCCGAACAGCAGCGTATCGTACCGGGCCGAAGCAACCGCCTGCGCATACTCTTCCTCCAGTGCGGCAATCTCAGCCTCATAGGCTTCCAGATTGGCCCGGATGACAGCCTCCTCTTCGGGCAGCAGTTCGATCAGGCACTCTGCCAGTTCTTCGCACAGGACACGGGCGTTTGCAAAGGACAGCCACACATGCTCATCGTCCTCCGCCTCGAAATCCTCATCGTGGACATGGCCGATCTCATCCGTCATGCCCTCCTTTTCCTCTTCCTCTAAAACCAGCTCCCCCATCAGCTCCAGCAGATTTACACTTCGCTCTTTCAGCGTCTCATCCGCTTCCACCATTTCCAAAAGCCAGTCCTCAGAGTCCCCGCCGATATACACCAAAAGATCGCTCTCCTGTATCACAGCC
>JAJPXG010000007.1:20335-58136 GCA_021205565.1 Lachnospiraceae bacterium
CTGCCGTTAATTTCAAATGACACAGAAAATTCCGGGATACCAGACCCCGGTACCAGCAGAGCGCTATATGAGAAAATGCGTGTATCATGTCTTTTATCTCTTTCCATATAACCCATCTCTCAGAAGGTAATCAATAAAATCCGTGATTTCCGATCACATACACCACCACGTCCAGGCGATCCACCGCCTCCAGATACGCGATGGTCTGGAAATACACGCAGGTTCCCACATTGGTCACGCCCGAAATCGCTTCCCTGGCAGCCTCATAGCATCCCGCGGAATTTGCCGCCTTATCCGCCGCCAGTGCCTCCACGAAGCTGTTTCTGGTGGAGCTGACCGGCTCAAACTGGCCGGACTGATAAATCACACCGGAAACCGTATCCGGATAGCTCCCGGACAATACACGGTTGATCACCACGCTGCCTACCGCCAGCATGCCCTCGTAGCTTTCCCCTCTGGCCTCACAGTAAATCAGGTTTGCCAGAAGCGTCACATCATAATCGGAAAATTCCACATCGGAGATATCTCTCCAGGTGCCGCTCGCCGCCGCCCGCGACAAGGCAATCTCCTGTGCCAGCTTTTCCTGCAGCTCCGCGATATTGTCATTGATCTGGGCCAGCTCCTCCTCCTGGGCAGTCAGCTCATTCTCGATGCTGGCAATCGCGGAGTTGGTGGTGCTGATCGCGCTCTGTACCTGTGTAATCAGATACTGGGAGTATTCCTTATCCTCCTCCAGTGAAGCCAGCATCTCATCCAGTTCGGCCTTCTCTTCCTCAAGAGCCGCCTCCTGTGCTTCCACATCCTCACGAATCGCCTGGTAATCCATAAGCAGCTGCTGGTCATAGGCGGCCAGCTGCTCCACGTACTCGCTGATATTCAGAAAATCGGAAAAGCTTACCTCCCCGGTAATTGCGCTCAGCATGGCATTGATATAGGTGGAAGAAGTATCGCTCTCATACATATATTGAATATGCGCCAGCATATTGGCATACTGGGTTTCCTCCGTCTGCTTCGCCTCCTCCAGCTCGGCAGTCTTTAGCGCAATCTCCTCTTCCTTGGCCGCGATCGCCTGCTCCATTTCATAGATATCGCTTTCTATGGAAGAAAGCTCCGCGTTATAGCCGGACAGCGTCGTGTTCAGCTCTGCCTTTTCCTGCTCTTTTGAATCAATCTCATCCTGATTCTGCTGCATTTCGTTTTCGAGATCGCTCTTCTGCTGCTCCGCCTCCTCCAGCTCCTGCCTGGTGGTGCTGGTGGCGCTCACATTATTTTCTGAGAATAAAGCGGCCAGCAGCGCGATACTCAGGAATACACAGCATATTTTTTTCCATCGTTGTGCGGTTTTTCTTTTCAAAACAAAATCCTCAATGCTTCCCCTTTTGCACTCTTTCTTCGTCCTGCAGAGTTCTTCGCACGGCAGGCCGTCTTACTGTTCCTCGATCATCGCGACACGGCGCGCATGCCGCTCGGCGCCGGAAAATTCCGTATTTAAAAACGTGTCCACAATCTCCAATGCCAGCAACGGTCCCACTACGCCTGCGCCCAGTGCCAGCACGTTGGCGTCATTGTGCTCTCTGGTCAGTCTGGCGGTATAGGAATCCATGCAGAGTGCGCAGCGCACTCCTTTGATCTTATTGGCCGCCATGGAAATGCCGATGCCGGTAGTACAGATCACAATGCCCTTCTCACACTCGCCGTCGGCCACGGCTCTGCCCACGGCCTTGCCATAGACCGGATAATCCGCACTCTCGTGGGTATAGCAGCCGAGGTCCTTTACCTCATGCCCCTGCTCTATCAGATACGCCTTTACCGCTTCTTTTAAAATAAATCCCCCATGGTCTGACCCGATCGCGATCATTTTGCGTTTTCCTCCATAATTATAAATTGACTCTCCGTGTTCTTTACCTGCGCAGCCTTATAATACTCTGTCGGGTTACGGTTCCCTGTCTTTGCCGGCCGCTTACTCCAGTTCCACCTTCTGATGCCCCGCCGCCTTAAGCAGGCGGTTCATCACGGCCTGTCCCAAGCCTTCCTCGGAAAAGCTCTCCGCGTAAATAACCTCAAGCCCCTCATCGTCGCACTCGCGCAGCGCCCGGTATAACTCTCTGGCGATACTCTCCTGCGAAGCTCTGCTGCCGATGCATTTGATACTGTCAATTTCGTCCGCATGATACAGCGCCAGGCTTTCCCGTGTGCAGAGTGCGCCGGTTTTATGACCTGCAACATGCGCCAGGCAGCATTGTTCATTGATATAGGCTGCCACCTTCTTGGCCTCTCCTGACACAAGTGTCAGTTGTCCCTTCGGCGCATAATGCCGATAACGCATGCCCGGCGCCTTCGGCCTGCCTGTCGGATTGGACTCCATCATGGTACTGTCCTCATCAACCTCCCCAAGCGTCTGCGCCAGCATTTCCTTCGTGATATAACCGGGCCGCAGCAGCATCGGTTCCTCCTGCGTCAGATCGATAATGGTCGATTCCACACCGATACCCACTGGCCCGCCGTCAATGATCAGCGGAATTTTGCCTTCCATATCCTCCAGCACATATTTTGCCAGCGTGGGACTCGGCCTGCCGCTTGCGTTCGCGCTCGGCGCGGCCACAAAACCGCCCGCGGCCTCAATAAAAGCCTGCGCCACCGGATGGGAAGGAAAGCGAACCGCCACCGTATCCAGTCCGCCGGTGGTCTCCTTCGGCACACAATCCGCCTTCGGCAGAATCATGGTCAGCGGCCCCGGCCAGTAAGCCTCTGCCAGCCGCACCGCCGTCTCAGGCACCCGGCTGCAGATCCGGTAGATATCCTCGAAACGGCAGATATGGACAATCAGCGGATTGTCGCTGGGCCTGCCCTTCGCGGCATAGATTTTCGCGCTGGAGAACGCATTCAACGCGTCTCCGCCAAGGCCATACACCGTCTCCGTGGGAAAGGCCACCAGCTCCCCGGCCCTGATCAGCTTACCGGCCTCTTTTATGACACTTATGTCAATATGATCTTCCGATTGAAAAATCACTTTTGTTTCCATATTACTCCTGCATGGATATTTCCTGTATCAGTACATTTGGATTTTATTATACATGAAGCATACAAAAAAAGCAAGCCCGGACAAAGAAGCACGAAAATCCACATAATTTCCGGGATGAAAGCATAAATATGATAGCATACAGCCGTGAAATACCTGTCCCCCTGCAATGCAGGCCGCCTGTTTCACAGCCTCCGCCGCCTTATTTCAAGGAGTCTCCATGATCAGAAAAGAATCTCTGATGTCATTTTTCCTAAGCATTCTCCTGCTGTTGTCCGCCCTCGTTCTCGCAAGGGAGGTCGCAGCACGCTTCACGCTGTCAACCGCTGTGAGCTTCTCCGCAGACAGCTTTACCGTCGTCATCGACAGCGGCCACGGCGGAATCGATCCCGGCAACGTCGCCTCTGACGGCACCGAGGAAAAGACGCTCAATCTCGCTATCGCCCTGAAGCTGAAGACCTTCCTGGAAGCAAATGACGTCACTGTCATTATGACGCGTGCAGACGACAGCGGCCTGTATGCAGAAAGCTCCTCCAATAAAAAAGTGGAGGACATGAAAAACCGCGTGGCGCTCATGGAAAAAGCCTCACCCGATCTGGTCGTCAGTATTCATCAGAACAGCTACTCCTCCGCTACAATCAAAGGAGCCCAGGTCTTTTATTACACCACCAGTCTGCAGAGTAAGGCGCTGGCTGAGATTCTGCAGGCAAGCCTCATTAAACGTCTGGATCCGGATAACACGCGTCAGGCAAAAGCCAACGACACCTATTATCTGCTCAAAAAGACCTCCGTCCCCATCGTCATCGCGGAATGCGGCTTTATGAGCAACCCTGACGAGCTGGCTCTCTTAAAGGACGAGGACTACCAGAGCAAAGTGGCGTGGGCGCTGTATATGGGAATCATGGAATATCTGAATTCGCAGTAGTCCTCCGGCAGGACACAAAAAAGGCACCACCATAAAGCGATGCCCTTTCGCTGTATTTTTCTGTAACAGTTACTATTTTCTTTCAAGCTCTGCCTTACGGCAGCCACAAAATAATTCTACTGGAAATATCCGCCGATCAGGGACCAGGCGCTTGCGTCCTCATATCCCAGCCTCCAGGCGGCTACACCAGCCACACCGCGGTCCTTCGCGGCCTGCAGCTTGCTGCTTAAGCTGGTGCTGTCCTCAATCCACATCTGGTACAGCGCGCCGTTAATGGTAGCCTCCGCATAATTCTGGCCCGTTTCCTCATCCCAGGTCACTTCCATGCCGTAATAGCCTGTCCAATAATAAACATCCGATATATATACGGCGCTGTCAGTCGTCACACCATCCTGCGTGACCCAGAGTCTGGTATAGAAGGGCACCGCCAGCACAATCTTCGAGGCGTCCACCATCGTCATCAGGCTGTCGAGTGAATCCTCCACAAAGGACTGGCTCGCCGTGCTGCCCGGATCCCCGCTGCCGCCCCAGTGCTCATCGTAGCCCATCAGAATCACATAGTCCGCAACGACTCCCTGCTCCTTGTAATCATTGTAGGTATTGCCGGAGTTGGGCGGATAATTGTCCACAGAAAGAATCAGCCCCTCCTCGCGGCAACGGATGGAAAGCTCCCGCAGAAACTGAATGAAGTGCGCTCCTTCCTCCGAGCGGACGCTCTCTAAGTCAATATTGATCCCGTCCATATCCACGCGCAGCGCTTCCTCGATCAGAAAATCAATCAGCTCCGTCCGTTTCGTGGAATCCGCCAGAACATAGTAGATATCCACGTCGTAGGTGATATCCTCTAAAAGTCCCCACACCTGAAGCCCCATGGCGTGCGCCTCCTCCACATAGGACACGGAGGCAAACGATATATACTCATAATCCGCCGTAATGGTAAACCAGGTGGGCGCTACCACATTCATCGTGGAAGCCGTCGCGGCCAGCTGCGTCAGATTATCGTTGGTGGCATAGGTATACACTGCCTGAAAACCAAGCCTTACAGGCGCGTCCATTGTCACGGAGGTGTACTCCGGCTCCGTGTAGGAAAACGCACCGTCGTACATGGAGGTATAGCTCTGACCAATGCATTTATTTTTGATGTAGCCGATGAAGCCATCTAAGGTCGCCACCTTCGTCCAGCCGCTGATGCTATCGGCGTCAAGCACCACGAGAGCTTCGCCCTTCGTTACATCCTTTAGAATATCGCTCTTGATGCCGGCTCTCCAGCGCACGGCGGTGTTCTTTTTGACGTCCACCAGAAGCTGTTCCCCGGATACAGGGCTCACCACAATGCGGTTCGGCTCCGTATACGCTTCATATTTATATGCGACATAGCGGAAGACAAAATCCGCGTTGATGTAACAGACACCGTCCCGTTCAAAGGCAATCACCCGGTCAAACGTATATTCCGTCGTTTCTCCCGACGTCGTCACACTGTAAACAGTACCGTCCAAATCCGCCGCCACTACCATCTGCGCGTCCGTGTAGCGAATCTCTCTGCTCAGTTCCGTATAATAAAACCTGTTGTGGAAATAATCCTGAATGGTATCCAGGCTGAAATAATAACCGCCGTCATACAGCAAAGCCTTGTCGCTTATGACCGTATTGTCCAGAATAATAGCCGTTTCATCCGCTTCCGTCAGGGAAAAGTAGCTGTCCAGGTCTGCATAATCCTTGCCGTCGGAATATTTTCCCCAGAGCATAACGGCAATCAGCCCGAAACAGCCCAGCACTACGCATACGCCCAGCGCCACAATAACCCTTTTTACGATTTTCATAGAAATCCCTCCAAAACTTTTCCCATTATAGCAAATAATCGCGGTTTCGTCATTATTTTTTGGAAAATACTTTCCTCCACGAGGGCTTTTTTGTCAGAAAAGCACAAAAAGAGGGACTTAAAAAAGCCCCTCACCTTCTCTGAAAGTAAATGCTCCCCGTCCGGGCAGGCCATCCCGTTTCATTGAAATCTCCGACAGGGAGGCGCAACGGCTTTTCCAAGTTTGAATCGTGATGTAAAAAACAACAAAGAAAGGTCGATGACATTGTCTGGTTACACGAAGAAATCTTACCCGCACTGCTGCATAAAATAAAGCAGAAAGCACATACTCCAAGAGCAGTGCCGTCGTTTCTCATTCGTGTAAAATGGAATATCGGTTACATCATTTGGAAATATGAAATCCCTCAAGCAGGCACATAGCTTTCAGGGCAGCTTCATATCATACATATGACATGGAAAAACACTGGCCGGAACCTCCTTTCTGAAACGTCAGTCAGGCAGGTTATTTCTTCTTCTACCACCATAGCACGCAGGATTAAGCAAAACAACATCAACATTCTTGAAACTTATTAATTTTTTGTAAAATGGCGAAGATGATTTTGTCAGCTATTGACGAAACGGAAAAGTGAGTTTATGATGACACTAGGTTATCATAAACACCAGTATAAAATTTAAAGGAAGTGATTTCTTTGAAAATAGAACGAATCAGTGAAAATCAGATCCGCTGCACACTCACGAGGGACGATATGGTCAAGCGTTCCTTAAAGCTCAGCGAGCTCGCCTACGGCTCAGAGAAGGTCCGGCGTCTGTTCCAGGACATGATGCGTCAGGCCGAGAGGGAGGTTGGCTTTCGCGCCGAGGACATTCCTCTCATGATCGAGGCAATCCCCTACAGCGAATATGTGGTCTTAGTGATCACCAAGGTGGAGGATCCGGAGGAGTTAGACACCAAATTTTCCAGCTTTGCCCCCGGCATCCGCGATCAGGACGCCCTCGACAGCATGCTCTCCGGCCTGGGAAGCACCGCCAGCGAAGTGCTCGACCTCTTCCGCAGAATCCAGGACAGCGTAGCCGCGGTCAAATCCCCAGACGAGCTTCCCGACGGGACAGACGACGGGCAGACTGATCATGGAGACGAAACCGACTATACCCGGATTTTCTCCTTCAGCACCTTAGATCACGTCATCCGGCTCTCCCACTTAGCGGACGGCTTTTATCACGCGCCCAACTCGCTGTACAAGGACAGCCTCTACGGCACCTACCTCCTGGTCGTGACCAGGGGAGACCACAGCAGGGAGGACTACAACCGCTTCTGCAATATGCTGACTGAATACGGCTCCATGCAGCGCACCTCCTCCGCTACGCAATATTTCCTGGATGAGCATTTCGAGCCCATTTTGAAGGATCAGGCGCTGCAGACGCTCTCGCAGCTGTAAGCCGCAGAATGTACCCCGGTATCTGAGCGCCGCATCAGGTATAAAATTCACGCATTCATTTTACGCATTTATTTCATGATGCACTTATCAGGAGCAGCCTGTATCAAAAACAGACTGCTCCTTCCATATTGTTCCATTCATTCGCTGCATAATACCAGATTGTCTCTGAGCGCCGCTTCTTTCTCAAGCTCCTCCGTAAATCCAGACAAACCGAAAAGAACATACCATTCTTTCCTGTTGTCCCTCCTCCAGAGAACTGCCGCGGCCTTTTTCTCCAGCTCCTTCAGGACACCGACACTCACCGGCTCCTGCCAGTATTTGCACTCACCCAGAATGATATTGTCGCCGTCCGGATCAAGCGCCACAATGTCAATTTCATTGTCGGCGTCCCAGTACCGCCCCAGTCTGGAAAAATAGAAGGGCCACACACCCTCTCCATTCAGTTTCCACATTCGCTGCCTGCAGACATCCTCATAAACAAACGCAATATGATTCCTGACAAGACTCCTGCGGATTTTACGCATCACAATGTCGCTCTGCCCGCTTTCGATAAAGCTCCTGTCCGGATAAACAAAGCGAAACCAGAAGCGCAGATAATTGTCTTTAATCCTGTACAGACCTTTTTTGCTTTTATCCGGATTTTCCTCCGTAACCGGCACCTCCCGTTCCAGAATATCCAGGTCAATGAGGGTCTTCAGATATCTGGTCAGGCCGGTAGCTTTTATTTCCAGAGCCGAGGCGATGGCAGACAGTTTCGCGTTTCCTGCGGCAATAGCCCTGATAATGGAAAAATAACTGCCAACCTCGCTGACCTCCTGCTGCAGCAGAAAATAAGGCTCATCATAAAGATAACCGGAACGGTTCAGAACACATTTGCCAATGGCCGTGTAAATATCTCCGCTCTCCGAGAACAGCTCAATATATTTTGGCACGCCGCCGGTTACCGCGTACATTTCAATCAGTTCCCTGCGGTTTTTGTCAGGAAAAAAAGCATGATAATATTCAAAAGGAATCTGGCTGAGCCTGATTTGCGCTGTTCGCCGGCCATACAGCGGACTATTATACGCAAGGGTCTGAGATTCCATCATGGAAATCAGGGATCCACAAAGAATTACCATGACCTCCCTGTCCTTTAAAATTTCTTCCCATATCCGCTGAAAAACAGAAGGGAACGCAGGATTTGCCCTGCCCAGATATTGAAATTCATCCAGTACAATAACAGGTTTACTGTCAGACGGTGTATCCATAATAGCCTGAAACAATACATCCCAGCTTCTGACATCTGCTCTGCGAAGCAGACTGCTGTCCGTAAATTCCGCCGCCTTCTCCTTAAAGGCATTTCTGTTCTGTGTTTCAGACTCCTCACTGGCAAGAAAAAACAGTGCGCGCTTATCCCTGATAAACTCAGAAATCAGTGTTGTTTTGCCAACTCTGCGCCGTCCATACAAAATCACCAGCGCGCTGCCTTTTCTCGTATATTCATTCTGCAGGGTTTCCATTTCCTGCTTCCGATCAACAAAATGTTCCACTAGCTCACCTCGCCTTCCACATTTGTTATGTTTGAAATTATTATACTTCAAATTATAATAATTTCAAGTATAACTTTTGTAAAAAGCTTTCGCCCCGGACACACTTGCGCTCATCCCTTCACATAATTCTCCGCCTGCCTGGTGAACATCTCCCAATATTTCCCATGCAGGGCCATCAGCTCCCCGTGGCTGCCGCACTCGCAGATTCTCCCGCGATCGAAGACCACGATCCTGTCCGCGTCGCGAATGGTGGAAAGGCGATGGGCGATCATGATGGTGGTCGTCTTATTGGCGGCGCTTAGGATGGCCTCACTCATCTTCGCCTCCGCGATGGGATCTAAGGCAGAGGAGGGCTCGTCCAGCAACAGAAGGCCAAACTCCCCGCTCATCACCCGGGCCAGGCCGACCCGCTGTGCCTCTCCGCCGGAGAGCAGGACGCCGTCCTCGTGAAATTCCCGTGTAAGCTGCGACTGCAGGGTCATGTGATTTTTCTCCATGATTTCGTCAAGGCCAAGCTGCGCGGACGCCTCTTTCAGCGCACTCTCCGAAACCTCGCCGTACAGGGAGATATTCTCCAACAGGCTCATGGCGTAAATATTAGTATTCTGGAACGCCACCCCGATCCGGCCGCGCAGGCTGTGCACATCATACTCCCGGATGGGCCTGCCGTTGATACTGATCTCGCCCTCCCGCACATCGTAAAGCCTTAACAGGAGCTTCACAAAGGTGGACTTGCCGGCGCCGTTTTCTCCCACAACCGCGATCTTTTCCCCGGGGCGGATGGCAAGGTTTAAGCCGGACAGGGAGAAGTCCGAGTTCTCATACGAAAAGCCCACATTTTTCAGCTCCACCGAAAAGCTACCGCTCTCAGGCGTTAGTCCTTCTGCCTCGCTCCCGGTCTCAATCTGAGATTTTAAGTCAAAAAAGGCCCGGATTTTCTCCACATTCATGGACAGGCCGTTCGCGTCTCTTAGCGCGTTGGTCAGGATATCGATCCGGGTATCCAGACGGTAAAAGGACAGCAGCAGCGTCATATACATGCCGACCTCCGCGATCCTGCCTGAGACAATGCTCTGCGCCAGATACAGCACGATGATCAGCTGGGTTGCAAAAAAGATCACCTCATGAACCACATTCCAGAGCTCGCCCCGCAGAGCAAAAAAGCCGAGCTTTTCCACGCGCTGCTCCCCGGTATCGCGGTGTGCAGCCAACACATGACCGCCAAGGGACGTAGCCTTTAAATCCGCCGCGTAATCCTTCATATAAAAAAGCCGGTGGAAATATTTCAGCCGCCGCTCCAGGGGGAGCAGGGTTTCCTTCCGCTCAATCATGTTGGCGTTAAACTTCAAATTGACTCTGGTGTGCAGAAACAGCTGCACCACTTCGATCAGCAGAATCCATGGCCCCAGAGTGCCCACGATCGTGACCAGCACCACCAGGCTTAAGACGCACTGAGACAGCGTAATCAGCAGTTCTCTGGCGCTGTCCATCTGCTTTGCATACTCATCCACCGCCCAGGTATAGCTGTTGTAATACTGCGGACTGTCTATGTACCTGTAATCCAGCTCGCGGGCCTTTTCGTAAATCTCCTGATTGGCCTTTACTTCGATCGCGGCCTGCTTTTTCGTAAAATAAGCCCGCGACAGTTTCCGCAGTGTATTGTTCAGGAAATCCGCGGTGCAGAACAGCACCGCGACCAGAGCGATCAGGGCGAAGCCCTTGCCAGCGGAGAGCATATCGATCATGACCTCCGGAAACCGGACATAGATCAGGTCGTCGATGGGCGTATAAATCGCCGAAATGCAGACGGAGAGGATGATATATGCCTTTCCGTATTTCAGAAATGGTTTGCAGATCCAGGCGATGTTGCCGATGTTTTTACGTAGTGTTTTCATTGCAATGGTTCCTTTCTGCGTGGTTGTATGCACGTTTCAGAACCACATCAGGTTCCCTTATCGCTTTCATCACGCGATTTGATTTCCAGCACAACTTTTTAATGGCTCCCGAAAGTGCACACGTACATGCGCTTTCAGAAGCCATTATAGGAAAACACCTTCGTATCCGGCAAGTACCAAGAATTTTTTAAAAAATTCTTGGTACAAAACCATTCCAGGGCTGCACCTCACCTCAAAAAAAGCAATGCCGTCCTGTGTTTATTTCACAAAACGACATTGCTTTTTGTCCTTTCCCGTCAGACCGGGATACGGGCATTCCGATTTTCAGATGATCCGGCTTTAAATCATGGCGGTTTCCGCATTTCCCTCCGCCGCGGCGTTGATCATCTCCATCAGGTCATCCACATCAATGCCGTGCACCATGGCGGCCTCTTCTAAAGTCTCGCCCTGAGACGCCGGGCAGCCTATGCAGTGCATCCCGATCTCAAACAGCACGGGAATGATATCCGTGCTCACCTCAAGTGCCTCTCCAATTGTCATGTCTTTGGTGATCCTCATACTCATATTCTGATGATTTCCTCCGTTTTTGAATTATCAAATTATTCACGGCCGCTGCTTCCATGCGCAAAAGCGTCCGGCGCACGCCCATGAATTTCTCTGCGAGTTATTATAATACTCCCCTCAAGCCCGCGCAAGTATGCGTTTTTGATTTCTGTGAATAATTACTAAAAATAAAATAAAATCCGCGGTTTGTTCGTAAAAAAGTACATCGCCTCGCTTGACTTAAAACTTCTTCCCTCTTATAATAACGGTAGAGATTAGCAAAGCAAATGCTATTCAATATAATCAATCATTTACAGGAGGCTTTCAAAATGAGACCAGAATGGAAAGATTTTGTAGGCGGCAAATGGGAGAAGGATATCGACGTGCGCGATTTCATCCAGAAGAACTATCATCCCTATGACGGAGATGAGTCCTTCCTTGCAGGACCTACACAGAACACCAAGGACCTTTGGAATCAGGTTCTGGATCTGCAGAGACAGGAGCGCGAGGCAGGCGGCGTGCTGGATATGGATACCAAGGTTGTTTCCACCATCACTTCCCACGGCCCGGGCTATCTGGATAAGGACAAGGAGACCATCGTAGGTTTCCAGACCGACAAGCCCTTCAAGCGTTCCCTTCAGCCCTACGGCGGCATTCGTATGGCAGAGAAGGCCTGCGCAGACAACGGCTATGAAGTTGATCCGGAGATTTCCGAGTTCTTCTCCGTTCACCGCAAGACCCACAACGCAGGCGTATTCGATGCTTACAATCAGGAGATGAGAGCCTGCCGTTCCGCACATATCATCACCGGTCTGCCGGACGCTTACGGCCGCGGCCGTATCATCGGCGACTACAGAAGAGTTGCTCTGTACGGTATTGACAGACTGATCGAGGACAAGCAGGCACAGAAGGATTCCACCGGCCGCGTAATGACCGACGACGTCATTCGTCTTCGTGAGGAGCTTTCCGAGCAGATCACCGCTTTGAAGATGATGAAGCAGATGGCTGCTTCCTATGGCTGCGACATCGCAAGACCTGCCAGCAACGTACAGGAAGCCATCCAGGCTACTTATTTCGGATATCTGTCCGCAGTTAAGGAGCAGAACGGCGCCGCGATGAGCCTTGGCCGTACCTCTACCTTCATCGACTGCTACGCAGAGAGAGACCTGGCAAACGGCACCTTCACCGAGGAGCAGATCCAGGAGTTCGTAGACCACTTCATCATGAAGCTGCGCTGCGTGAAATTCGCCCGTACTCCCGAGTACAACCAGATCTTCGCCGGCGACCCGGTGTGGGTTACTGAGTCTCTGGGCGGCGTAGGCGTTGACGGTCGTCACATGGTTACCAAGACCAGCTTCCGTTATCTGCACACCCTTGAGAACCTGGGCCCGGCTCCGGAGCCGAACCTGACCGTACTGTGGTCCACCAGACTTCCGCAGAACTGGAAGAGATACTGCGCGAAGATGTCCATCACCACCTCTTCCATCCAGTATGAGAACGACGATCTGATGAGAGTGACCCACGGTGACGACTACGGCATCGCCTGCTGCGTATCCTCCATGAGAATTGGTAAGGAAATGCAGTTCTTCGGCGCTCGTGCAAACCTGGCGAAGTGCCTGCTGTACGCGTTGAACGGCGGTATCGACGAGAAGACCAAGAAGCAGGTTGGACCGAAGTATCGTCCTGTTACCGGCGATGTGCTTGACTATGACGACGTCATGGACAAATACACCGATATGATGGAATGGCTGGCTGACGTTTACGTCAACACCCTGAACATCATCCACTACATGCATGATAAATACTGCTATGAGCGCGCTGAGATGGCTCTGCATGACAGAGACGTTCGCCGCTACTTCGCAACCGGTATCGCTGGTCTGTCCATCGTAGCCGACTCCCTGTCCGCCATCAAGTACGCGACTGTGAAGCCGATCAGAGACGAGGATGGCATCATCGTAGACTTCGAGACCACCGGCGACTTCCCGAAGTATGGCAACGACGACGATCGTGTTGACAACATCGCTGCTGAGATCGTGAGCAAGTTCATGACCATGGTAAGAAGACACCACACCTACAGAGACGGTTTCCCGACCACCTCCATCCTGACCATCACCTCCAACGTGACCTATGGTAAGGCTACCGGCAACACCCCGGATGGACGTAGAGCAGGCCAGCCGTTCGCTCCTGGTGCAAACCCGATGCACGGCCGTGACAAGAACGGTGCGGTTGCGTCCCTGGCTTCCGTAGCCAAGCTTCCGTTCAAGGATGCACAGGATGGTATTTCCAATACCTTCTCCATCATCCCGGGCGCTCTGGGCAAGGATGACCAGATCTTCGCAGGCGACATCGAGATCGATCTGAGCAAGTAAGTATTTTTGTGAAATCATCCGCGCGGGCGGAAGCGTTTCTGCGACCGTCCGCCGGTAACCCTTTCACCGCAAATGGAGGATTTCAATATGGATCCTGACCAGAAAAAAATTGAAGACCTTGTAAAAATGCTGGACGAAGGCTTCGCCAACAACACGGGCCACATCAATGTGGACTGTGACGACACCGTGGAGGAAGCGGTGCAGGTGCAGACAATGGGCTGCACGGACTGCTCCCGCACGCCGTTGGCCTGCAGCGTCCCCACACTCGAGCAGGGTCTGGATGATTATTCATAATCATCATTGATCAAAAATCAGCATAAAAAATAATACAGGAGGAATACTATTATGGCAGCAAGTGCAGCACAGGTTGACAACCTGGTATCATTATTAGATGGCTATGCAACTGAAGGCGGACATCACCTCAACGTGAATGTTTTAAACAGAGAGACACTTCTGGATGCGCAGAAGCACCCGGAGAACTATCCTCAGCTGACCATCCGTGTTTCCGGTTACGCAGTAAACTTCATCAAGCTTACCCCGGAACAGCAGGCGGATGTCATCTCCCGTACGTTCCACGAGTCTCTTTAATCGCCCGACGGCTTTCATAGCAAGCAGGACAATCAGAAGCGGTGGCTCACTGCCACCGCTTCTTTTCACACCCAAGGAAAGATGAAACAAGGAGTAGATTCACCATGACAAAAGGAAGAATTCATTCACTGGAAAGCTTCGGCACCGTAGACGGACCCGGCACCCGCTATGTGGTTTTCGTGCAGGGCTGCCCCATGCGGTGCGCCTACTGTCACAACCCGGATACCTGGGAAATCAACGCCGGAAAGCTGATGGAGCCTTCCTATATCATCGAGCAATACGAGCGCAACGCTCCCTTTTACATCCACGGCGGCCTGACCGTCACCGGCGGAGAACCTCTGTTACAGGTGGATTTCCTGATCGACCTCTTTACACTGGCTAAGGAGAAAAATATTCACACCTGCATCGACACCTCCGGCATTGTTTTTAAGCCGGAGAATACCGCCCTGATTGAGAAGCTGGACCGTCTGATGAAGCTGACCGACCTGGTCATGCTCGACATCAAGCACATCGATCCTGAGAAGCATAAGGAGCTGACAACGCAGCCCAACGACGGGATTCTGGCTTTTGCGAAATATCTGGACGACCGCGGCGTGGATATGTGGATCCGCCATGTGGTGGTGCCTACCATCACCGACGACCCGAAATATCTCTACCAGCTCGGTCAGTTCCTGGCACCGTTCCACAACCTGAAAGCGCTCGACGTCCTCCCCTACCACACCATGGGCAAGGTGAAGTACGAAAAGCTGGGCGTGGATTATAAGTTAAAGGATCTCCCCGCCATGAGCCAGAAGGAGGCAATCGAATTAAAGCAGATTATCTTAAACGGCATCAAGGATAAACGGAAAGAGCTGGGAATTACGGCCGAGGTAAAGTAAGATAAAACTAACTGATTTTTCTTAAAATTTCGACCTTATTGACATATTTTAAGGATTTCTGTCTTGTTTTTTTGCACAACTTATATTACAATGTTGCTGTTTGGGAGCGACCGCAGACAATGCACGGTGCGTCATTGATGCACGGTAAAGCCTGCATGACGGTATCCCCGTTCAGGTCAGTCCCGGACGGCAGCAATACATTAACAGAGTTATTAAATGGAGGGATTTGTTATGGCATATGTTATCAGCGACAGCTGCATTTCCTGCGGCGCGTGCGCGGGCGCATGCCCCGTCGGCGCGATCAGCGACAATGGCAGCAAGTATGAAATCGATGCATCTGTATGCATCAGCTGTGGCTGCTGCGCGGGCGTTTGCCCTGTCGGCGCTCCGAGCGAGGAGTAATGCTACATAAACAGAAAGGAAACAGGCACTGTCCGGGATTGTATTTCCTGACAGTGCCTGTTTTGTTTATCCGCTCTTTGCCTTTCAAGGTCATTTGCTGCAGCATATCATCAGATGCCGCAGATTTCACTGTTCTCTTCCCCGGCAGCTATACATTTCAATCCGCAATCCGGTACAGATAAATCCTGTAATAACTCTCCTCCGTTTCAAATGTCGCTAAAAGCTCCATGTTCAGCTCCTCAGCATTCACCACATAAGCTGCGGAAAAAATAAAATCACAGCCTGCATCCTTAATCGCTGCCGTATCAATCTGCAGGTCATTGAACCAGAAGGAGCCTTTTTCCACATTAAAATATGTGGTCAGCTCCGCCGTGAAGAGGTAAACCCGGTTTCCCCAGTCATCATAATAGCTGCGGATATATTCATTGCGCTCAAGCTCCGCCGCCATGAACGTGCGGAACAAATATTTATATTCCACATCATAATTGTCAGAATATCCATCCATACAGTAGAAGCCGTGATAAAGCGCTGCCGCCGGATCAATCCCCAAACTGATCACCCGGTATTCCTCCATCTCCATACCAAGCTCTTCCCGGATGTAGTCTTCCACTTCCTCCATCAGATCAATGGCGTAATACTCCTCATAGGTAATGACATCATAATCCGGATTGAGAAGCAGCTGAACATTTTCCTTGAGCTGATTCTCCTTTAAAATCAGCAGAAAGCCGATGCACAGACCCGCGTAAGCTATCCATGTCAGACTTTTTTGCAAGCCGTTTCGGCGCTGTCCCGATGGGGCTGATATCTGCCCCGAAGCCATTGACTCTGGAATATCCATACAATTCCTGCCGCTGCCGGATACTGCGCGCAAAATGTATTCCAAGGAAACGCCCAGCAGAAAATACCAGCCCGCCGGGGCCAGCCAGATTACCCGCGCCGCGTTAAAGGAACCAAGGCCGCCCATCATTTCCCGGACAGATACAATCGGGGAAATATTCCATAAGGCAGCAATCAGATACAGGAACAGGAGCAATCCAAAAACAGCTGCTGCCAGGCAGCCCTGTTTTGCTTCAAAATAAGCTGTTTTAGTATCCTTTTTCTTCGATAAGAATGCGCGAATCAGGAAAATACAGAGCGCCAGAAAAATCACTGGCAGGAAAAAACGGTGAAAGTCAATGGTGTGCTGATCATTATAAAAAAATGTCTCCGCAAAATATTCGGCAAAACCATGCACTTCTATTTCCTTATCCGCGCGGTGGGAAACATAGGTCTCCCCTATGCCTAAAAACTGCAGCACCAGATCCAGATTCGTCATAAGATAAAGCACGATCACGGAAAGATAAGACGCGTACATCCATGCGCTCTGCCGGTGTTTTCTGATCAGGGAAAATACAAGCAGGATCGTCCACAGCATGATGATCGCAAAGCCGCCCAGAATCAGGGAAGAAAAGAGTGTAAAAACCACAATACAGGCAAAAGAAAGCCTCTCACGCTTCCTTTCATACAAATTCAGAATCGCCCAGGCGGCAAGCGGCACGCCAAAAATCGTCAGGCCAAAGACCGCCAGGAAAGGAAGAAAGGCAAACATCAGAGCCACAAGCACACTGAGCATTTTGTGCTCCGTTACCCTGTCAAGCAGCAGATACAGACCCACATAGGCAATCACCTGTTCCGAAAACTGCATCACCAGATATGCCGCGAAGGGGTTAAGGACCCGAAACACGAACACATACCCAAAGGCCGGCTCCACCAGCGCATTCTTGCTGGCTCCGTTTAAAAATTCCGGTATGACGCTTCCTGAAGAGAAAAGATATTTCGCCTGATAAATGTAGGTCAGCAATCCCCAGTCCAGCTGCTCAAAATACTCTACATAAGACCCCGTCCCCAGAATCAGATATGGGATAAACGACAGGCAAATGATTGCCAGGCCGAGCCAGAATATATATTTTCCTTTTATAAGCTTCTGAAGCCTTGTCAGCATTTTCATGAGTTCCTCCGTATATTCAGACGCCTGCGGCCGCCGCAAATGTACTTCGCCGTTCATATAAATATAACCGCCATCTATCGACCTGTTCGTCGCCAGCAAACGCATGTCTACCGTATCATTTCTTTTAAATCCTGTCAAGTATCGCGGAAAAATGCCACGATGCAACAACCCAAAGGTTCTCAACGCCAGAACTTTTTCTTTCGCCCCTCGTTCTTATTCCGTAAAAGAACATCCATCCTCTGAAAATGCTCCTCCTGCGCCTCCAGCACCTCCCTGCGAAGCTCCGCTTCCCGCTCTGCCTGCAGGCGGAACTGATAATCCAGCTCCTTCAAAATGCTTTCCTTCATCTCTGTAATCATCGTTTCTGTGCTCTCCTGCACCGCCTGCGCCACCATCCGGCTTAATAAATCCTGAAGCCGCTGTGAGTCAGGGAATGTCTCCCCACTGCCCGCCTCTGTCAACTGCCCCGCTTTCACGGGCTGTTCCCATCTTTTTCTGAAATCAATTACCGCCTGCCCCGGTTCCTCTTCAGCCCCGTTTTCTTCCTCCCGCAATGAGCCATCCTTTCGTACCGGGTTCTCCTCCCACAACGGGCCATCCTTCCGCACCTGAGTATCTTCCCTCGTCGGGCCGTCCTTCTGCCCAGCCTCTTCCTCCCGTCCCGGCAGTGTAATCATTGTCCGGATGAGCTTCAGTGGCTTCCCCGCCTTTTTATAGTCGCTGACCATTGTCATAATCCTCGCCTCCTCCTCCCCGTAGATTCTGCGGCCCTTGTCATCCCGCGGAATATCCAGCTTCAGCTCCTTCTCCCAGTAACGCAGCATATGCGCCTCCACGCCAAGCTTACGCGTCATTTCCCTGACTGAATAAAATCCTTCCATTACTTATATCCTCCCAGAATCATTTCATATAAAAAAGAGAGTACAGGAATTTCCTGACCCTCTTTTGTAGTTTACGATATAAATTTAATGTAACGGCATAGCCATATACTACCTTGTAAATCATTGCCCAACAGAGTGGAGAAATATATAAACTGCTGAGCGATTTTTGGGCAATGGAGATGAGACAATTAACAATCGTGGAAGCCTCTGCTGAACACGATTGTTACGCCCATCGGCTCATCGGAATGTTTTGCACAGCATGAGCGAAGCAGTTTATATATTTCTCCACGACCCTTGGGCTATATTCTCTCTACTGTGAATCGTACCCCGGTTTCTGCAAATTCGCGAACTTCGTGTACTCTCCCAGCCACGCCAGCTCCACTGTTCCCACCGGGCCGTTTCTCTGCTTCGCCACTATGACCTCCGCCACGCCCGGCTTTTTGCATTCCTCCTTAGTATAATATTCTTCCCTGTATAGGAACATGACCACGTCCGCGTCCTGCTCGATGGAGCCTGACTCCCTCAGGTCTGACAACATGGGTCTGTGATCCGGTCGCTGCTCCGGCGCACGGGAGAGCTGCGCACAGGCTAAAACCGGCACCTCCAGCTCCCTCGCCAGAGCTTTTAAGGAGCGGGAAATCTCCGAAATCTCCTGCTGCCGGGACTCCACGTGCGCCCCGCCGCTCATCAGCTGCAGATAGTCCACTATCACCATGGAAAGTCCATATTCCAGTTTATATTTGCGGCACTTGGAACGAAGCTCCGCCACCGTGATACCCGGCGTATCATCGATAATCATGCGTGAACGCCCGATCATGCCTGCCGTCTCAGCCAGCTTCTCCCAGTCGCTGTCCGTCAGCTGACCGGTTCTTAAGCTCTGCGCATTCACCTTCGCCTCCAGCGCGAAGAGACGGTTGATCAGCTGCTCCTTGCTCATTTCCAGGGAAAAAATCGCTAACGGCTCGTTCTTTTTAAATGCCACATACTGCGCAATGTTCAGCACAAAAGCGGTCTTGCCCATGGAAGGACGGGCAGCGATCAGAATAAGCTCCGCCGGATGGAAGCCCGCTGTCTTATAATCCAGGTCCACAAAGCCAGAGGGAATGCCCGTGACCGCGCCGCCGTTGCGGCTCGCGATCTCTATTTTGCGCATGGCCTCGGCCACCACCTCACGGATCGGCACGAAATCCACCAGATTCCCGTTCTGGCAGATATCAAAGATCTGCTTCTCCGTCGATTCCAGGATGGTCGCCAGACTGTCCCTGTCCGCATAGCAGCTGCCGGATATCTCATCCGCCGCGCGGATCAGGCGGCGCAGAGTTGCCTTCTCGGCCACGATCGTCGCATACTGGCGCACATTGGCCGAGGTCGGCACAGATGTCAGGACATCCTTCATGTAAGCCAGATCAGAGACCTCGGGCGGCACGCCCTTTTCCCGCAGTCTGTTCTGCAGTGTGACCAGATCGACCGGCTTGCGTTCATTGAACAGCTCCACCATAGCGGCAAAGACCGTCCCATACTGCTTAGAGTAAAAATCATCCTCGTGCAGAAGCTCCGACACCTCTAAGATGGCGTCCTGATCCAGGAGCATGGCGCCGATCACCGACTGCTCCGCTTCCAGATTATGAGGCATAACCCTTTTTAAAATGGCCTCTTGTGTAACTTCCGGCATGCCCTCTCTCCTCCTGCGTGATTGCGCTGCAGACAGATTTTCAGATCATCTCATCCCAATTACATAAGATATGACATCTCAATGTTATCCGCAGTTTATAACCTCTCTTTGCGTCCTACGCTTCCTCTACTTTTACCCGAATCGTACCTGTCACCTGCGGATGCAGCTTCACACTCACCTCAAAAGTGCCAAAGGTTTTGATGGCATCCGGCAGCACAATCTTCTTTTTGTCCACTTCAATATCATGCTGGCTCTTTAAGGCGGCGGCAATTTCCTTAGTAGAAATACTGCCGAAGGTTTTACCGTTCTCTCCCGCCTTCATGGATACGGTCACAGTTTTGTCTCCGATCCTGGCCGCGAGCTCCTTCGCCGCCTCCAGCTGCTCCTTTGCCCTTTTTTCCTCGCTGGCTTTTCGCAGCTTTAAATCATTCATGTTCCGGGCATTGGCTTCCATGCCAATTTTCTTCGGTAAAATATAATTTCTGGCGTAGCCGTCGTTTACTTCCACAAGGTCGCCCTTTTTGCCGAGTTTTTTTTCATCCTGCAGTAAAATCACTTTCATTTCCGAACCTCCTTTTGTTTCACAGCCAGGCCTGTTACTTCAGATCTCCTTCTTCAATCATCGTATCGATCGTCCGTTTCAGCGCGCTTTCCGCCTCCGCCGCCGTCACACCGTCCAGCTGACAGGCCGCAGTCGTCATATGGCCTCCGCCGCCCATTTTCTCCATGATGACCTGAACATTGACCTCATCAATGGACCGGGCGGATATATAAACCCTGCCCTGGAACGGCGTCAGCACAAAGCTCGCCTTGATGCTGCTGATACTGAGCAGCTCATTGGCCACCTGTGCCCCCACCACTGTGGGATTTAAAATGCCCTCCTCCTCTGCCGAGCAGAAGGAAATCGCGTAATAATTCCTGTAAATCTGTGCCTGGCTGGAAGCCTCCGCCTTCGCCTTGTAGTCCGCAGCATCAGTTCTGAAAAGCTTGCGCACTCTGGTCACATCCGCGCCGTTTCTGCGCAGAAACGCGGCCGCCTCAAAGGTCCGCACCCCCGCCTGGTTCATAAAATTATTCGTATCGACGACGATACCCGCGTACATGCAGTCCGCTTCCTCGGGGCGGAGCTTTAAATTATCGCTCGCATACTGCAGGATCTCTGAAACCATCTCGCAGGCGCTGGAAGCATAGGACTCTATGTAGGACAGCGCCGGATTCTCAATAGTCTCCACTCCCTGCCTGTGATGGTCGATCACCACGATGGTCTGCGATATCCGCAGAAGCTCCGGGCAGGCAGTAAGCGCAGGCTTATTCACATCCACCACCACTAAAACGGTATTGGCGGTAATCAGCTCAAGCGCATCCCTGGAGCTGATCATCATATCCTCCTCATAGTCCTGCTGGCCGGTAAACATGCCGGTGACGCTGTTTAAATTGCCCTGCGGATCATCCAGCACAATATATGCCGTTTTGTCACAGTCTCTGGCAATCCGGTAAACGCCGACCGCAGCACCGAAGCAGTCCGCATCCGGGTTTTTGTGTCCCATGATCATGACCTGCTCTCTGGAATAAATAAGCTCCTTGAGCGCGTGCGCCTTCACGCGCGCCTTCACGCGGCTGTTGCGGGCCATGGACTGGCTCTTGCCGCCGAAATACTGTGTCTCGTTATTATTTCTGACCACTGCCTGGTCGCCGCCGCGGGCTAACGCCAGGTCAATGGCACTCTGCGCATAGCCGTAGCACTGTGCGTAGGTGATGCCGCCGTAGCCGATACCGATGCTCATGGTCACCGCCATATCATTTCCGATGCTGACGGTCTTCACATCGTCCAGGATATCAAACTTTCGTTCCTGCAGCTGCTTTAAGGATTTTTTGCGCAGCACCACAAGATATTTATCATCCTCAAGTTTCCGGCAGATGCCGTCCACGGAGGAAACATATTTGTTAATCTTTCTGTCAATCAGAGCAATCAGGAGGGAGCGGCGCACTTCCTCGACGCTCGCCAAAGCCTCGTCATAGTTGTCCAGATACATCAGGCCCACGGTTACGCTCTGGTCGTCCACCTCGCGCAGGGCAAATTTTAAAGCCGTCTCATCATAGAAATACAGTGCGACGACGTAGCTTTCTTCCTCGGTCTCGCCCAGCAGCGCATTTTCATCCACCAGATTCCCCATGAAAATCTGGGTAGCCTGCACCCGGTACTCCTTTTCCTGATAGGTAAATTCAAAGGTGCTGTCTTCCTCTCCGTTGTGTCCCGGCATCCGATCCTTCGTCATCATGGAGAAAAACTGCGTAATGGATTTGCTGCGGATATTGCTGACATTCACCAGCGCCTTGAAGGCATTGTTGGCCCACAGGCAGCGGTTCTGCTCATCCAGCAGCGCATAGGGAATATCGAACTCCCGCAAAAGCTGGCTCTGGAGCTGTCCGTAGGTGGTGGCAAAATCCACCAGTTCTCTTAAGAAAACCTGCCTGTAATGCGCCATCAGCCAGGCCACGATAATAAAATATATGAGCAGATAGGCGGAAATAATCACGCCCGCAGTGACATCAACCAGATACACCAGAACGTCGACAAACAACAGGAGAATGCCAAGATAAAGGGAAAACTGGAGATACCGTCTGATCTTTCCTCTCAGCTTCACATTTTGCTTCTCGTTCTTTTGCTTCATGGTGTTGCTCCTTTGACAGATGATGCTTATAAAGCAGCTGCCCGTTTTCCGTTCTGTCCGTCTGTAGCTGTTTTCACGCAGCGGTGCCTATATGGGTTTAGTATAGCACTTTTCTCCCTGTATGACCAGAAGAAAATATCGCGGATCACAGGATCACATCCTGAAGCACCTCTGTAAAATTCATGCACAACCCCTGGGGCTCCTCTCCGGTCGGTGCTAAGCGGATGTCCACCGGACATCCAGCATCATCTTGCGCCGCGGCAGAAAGCGCCGTTCATCTTTTTGCTTATGGGGTAAAGGTTCTGCTTCACAGGCATCATCAGGAAATAGTAACCAAAAAAATCAATTTACATATAACGGCACGGATTACAGCATCGTCATTCCAGCGGGAACAGCTGTAAATGATGATACAGAGTGGTACGGACCTCTCTGGCTGTATGAGCATTACGGTTCCTATAGCCTAGACGCCACGAGAGGTCAGGCCGCGACAGCGGTACAGGACGTGCAGACCGGAGACGCCGCGGGCAATACCGTGATAATCTGTCTGAGCATCATGACAATGACAGCGCTTTGCGCAGGGATCCTGGTCTTCAGAAAAAGAGACGATCTGTTCAGGTAAACCGCCGCATCAGCAATCAGACAAATGAAATAACCAGAAACCAGGCGGGCTCCCTTTGCTGTAAAGCCCGCCTTTCGTGAGCAGGGCGATATGAATTGCCGTCTGCCTTATCACACTTTTTCCTATGAAGTCCGTCTTTCGTGAACAGGGCGATCACGCAGTCGTCGGTAGTGTTTGCGGAGTAAAATTTCCGCTTGCATAAATCCGGAGTCTCATATATAATATCTTTGTCAAGGGAGCCGACACGATAGTTGCGACCTATCCGTTTCCGGCGAGAATAATTTTTATTGCAAATAGCACCTCACTTTTGAGCTGAGGTGCTATTTCTTCTGAATATAATTTAATATGGTTACAATTAATCCGGCAGTAGCAAGAATAATCATAAATTCCTCATATGTACTCATAGGAAAGGCCTCCTTTCTGTCAAGGTCTCAGAAACGAGGTGTTTACACCCTGTCAGCTCCTTTGATAAGGATATTATTTTGTCAAAGAGCATATATCTTCCGGAAATAAAAAATGAGTTTCGATATCCCTTTTTATAAAAGTGGCTCGAAACCCATTTCTCTTTTGTATGGTTTCATCTGGAAACCGGATTGTTTTACACTCTATCATGGAGTGCAGAATTTGTCAATTGTAAAATGCATGCGAAAGTGTTCTGATCTTCAAAAAAGCGTCAGTTTTCACTCTCAGCTCACCCGCCCATGCTCTACCGAATACACTGTGTCCGCGATGCGCATGGTGGACTGTCGGTGGCTGACCAGCACAATCGTCTTGTCCGCCTGCTCTTCTTTTAAGGATTTTAAAATCACCGCCTCGTTCAAGCTGTCCAGGTTGCTGGTGGGCTCGTCTAAAAGGACAAAGGGCGCGTCATGCAAGAAGGCTCTCGCAAGCCCCAGGCGCTGGCCCTCACCGCCGGAGAGGGTGTCTCCCAGTTCACCGACAAGCGTGTCATACCCCTGCGGCAGCGTCATGATAAAATCATGGACGGACGCCTTTTTACAGGCCTCCTCAATCTCCTCATCCGTAGCGTCAAGCTTCGCAATCCGCAGATTGTTGCGGATGCTGTCGTGGAAGAGATGTGTTTCCTGGGTGACGAAGCTTTCCATATCCCTCAAATTGACGGTATTTATGTTATTGACATTTGTGTCGGAAATTTTCACCTCGCCCTGGCGAACATTCCAGAAACGCATAAGGAGTTTTAACAGAGTGGATTTGCCGCTGCCGCTTTTGCCCACAATCCCGACAATCTGGTGCTGCGCAAAATCCGCGGAGACATCCTTTAAAATCACCTCATCCCCATAGGCAAATGTCACATGCTCCGCCGCCGCGCCGTTAAACCTAACCTGCTCCTTTCCGGTAATCTCCTCCGTCACCGGCGACTCGTCCAGAATATCCAGCACACGGTTTCCCGCCGCGAAGGTGTTCTGCAGGGTGCTCCCTAACGCCGCCAACGCGACAGCCGGCCCGAAGGAGGAAAAGAGCGCAATCGTGGGAATCAGCACGCCGTCAAAGCCCACCGCTCCCTGAAAATACAGGCTGCCGCTTAAAAAGAGCATGGCCAGGTCACAGAGCAGAATCACAGTATTGGTGATCGCCGTGTTGCGGCCGGAAATGCGCTTCATTTTCTCCTCTTCTGCGGAAAGGGCGTCCGTGCGGGCGTTCATTTCGGCGAGACGCTTTTCTCCCTGGCCGTACTGAATGGTCTCCGAGAGCCCGCGCATGCCGTCCAGGACAAAACCGGACAGATCGCCGGAGAGGGTACGGAATTTCAGTCCTGTGTCCCCACTCACTTTTGAAATGATCAGCGGAATGACAACGCCGACCATCAGATACGCCGCCAGTGCTAATAGGCCCAGCTGCCAGTGGAAGGAGCCGATAAAGAGGCACATGATAATGGTAAAGAAAAACGCGATAGCCGCCGGAGAAATCGTGTGTGCGTAGAAGACCTCCAGCAGTTCAATATCCGAGGTGATAATGTTGATTAAATCGCCCTTGTCCCTGCCCTCCAGCTTCGCCGGGCAGAGCTTTCTTAAAGCCCTAAACACCTGATCCCGGATCAGCGCCAGTAATTTAAAGGCAATGAAATGATTGCAGGCCTGCTCGCCGTAGCGCAGAACGGCTCGTAAAAGTGCGAAAATAAGCGCACAGGAAAAGACCGCTCCCACAGAGAACGGCGTGTCAAAGCCCAGAAGACACAGAACCGCGTATCCGCCGAGAATCGTGATAAAGGAGGCGCACAAATGACCGATCAACCCCATACAGATTGCCAGAATCATGTATCCGGTCAGGGGCTTCACCAGGCCGATCAGACGGCACATCACCGTAAATCCACTTCTTTTTTTCATCACGCATTCGCCTCCTTTCCGAAGTTTTCCAGGCTCTGCTGGGCGTTCCAGAGTGAACGGTAAACGCCGTTTTGTTTCAGCAGCTCCTCATGTGTGCCGCTCTCCGCCACAGACCCGCTCTCCATCACATAGATGCAGTCCGAAGCCGTCACATTCGCCAGGCGGTGTGAAATGAGAATGACCGTCTTTCTGCCCTCCAGGGCGTGAATCTGGGCCATGATTTCATTTTCACTCTCCACATCAATGTTGGAGGTGGCTTCATCGAAAATATAGACCGGACTGTCATGGAGTAAGGCTCTCGCGAGTGCCAGTCGCTGCCGCTGGCCCCCGGAAAAATTATTTCCCTGTTCGGTCAACAATGTGTCCAGACCGTTCTCCGCGCGCAGGAAGTCCGCCAGATTCACCTGTTCCAATATCTGCCATAAGTCCCCATCCGAAGCGTCCGGCCTACCCATCAGAAGGTTGTCGCGGACCGTTCCCTTGAACAGGTAGCTGTGATGGCTGACATAAGTGATATTCTGAAATAAGCTCGTCTCGTTGATTTCCTTTAACTCCGCATCCCCAATGGTCACACTGCCCTGATAGCCGCGGTTTCGGCCCATCAGAATAGAAGCCACGGTCGATTTGCCGCAGCCAGACTCGCCTACAATAGAAACGAAACTGCCCCGCGGGATTGTCAGATCGACGCCATGCAGAACCTCGCGAGCGTTTTCTTCCGCGTTTCCATCCTGTTTTTCACCGGTGCTTTCTTTCTCTTTATTATCAGAGCTTCCATAGGAAAAGGATAAATTGCGGAATACCAGGGGACCTTCCTTCGGGCAGTCTGTTCTCTTTTGCTCCGGCTCCGGCAGATCCAGCAGCCTGAAAATCTTGTCGCTGGCAGCCATGCCGTTCATCGCCACATGGAAATAAGAACCCAGCTGCCGCATGGGAATGAAAAAATCCGCGGAAAGCAGGATGATCAGAAGGCAGCCAGCCAGCGTTACATGCCCCGCCTGATACTGCGTCACCGCCATGATCAGGCCCAGCGCCGCGCCGCCGTAAGCGATGAAGTCCATGATGGTGATGGAGTTTAACTGCATGGTCAGGACCTTCATGGTGATTTTGCGGAATTTCTCCGCCTCCTCGTTCATTTCCTCCTGCTTGAAATCGTCTGCCTGGTAGATTTTTAAGGTGGTCAGCCCCTGCAGATTTTCTAAAAAAACGTCTCCCAGCGCCGTGTACTGACCCCAATATTTGCTGAGCAGCTTTTTCGCCCAGGTCTGGACCAGAGCGATGGCGATGGGGATGAGCGGCACGCAGACGAGCAGTACCACCGCAGCCGGCACATTGATAAAGCACAGGTAAATAAAAAGCGTAAAGGGCGCCAGCATCGCGTAGAAAAACTGCGGCAGATACGCGCCGAAATAAGTCTCCAGCTGGTCTACGCCCTCCACGGAAACCTGGACAATCTCCGAGGTCGCCGTCTGCTCGTTATAGGACGCGCCCAGGCGCAAAAGCTTTTCATAGATTTTCGCCCGCAGCGTTTTTTTAACAGCCTTCGAGGAAAGAAAGCTCATGCGGGAGGCGCCGATGGCGCAGATATAACGGACGATCACAGCCGCCAGGGCAATGGTCAATGTCCGGAACAAGGCGGCCTGATTGGCCGTCCCGCCGAACAGATTGGCCAAAAAGGCGGTAATGCCGGTCATCATGGCAATGTTGGCCACCAGGGCGAACCACTGGAAGACCACATTGCCGATGATGTATTTCATGCTGCCGCTGACGACGGCAGTCAGACGTTTGTCGATCACGATATCACCTCCCTACACCGTCTCCGCCTGCGGTGGAATCGTCTTCACCCGCACAAAGAAATACAGCAGGTGACACACCCATACCACCGCCAGCACTGCGCGCCCCACCGGCACACTGGACATCATGGCAAAGCCGATAGCCATAATCACCGTCACAGTAATGACAATGCGCAGCTTGGTCTTCATGGTCATGCCCTCGCCCTTCACAAAGGTCTCCAGATTATTTTTGTACAGCTTTGTGCCTTTGAACCAGTTGCTGAGCTTCTCCGAGCTTTTTCCAAAACAGAATGCCGCCAGCATCAAAAAGGGCACCGTCGGCAGAATAGGTAACACCGTGCCTACAGCACCCAGACCAAGCGCCAGGAAGCCCAGCGCCATGTAGACGAATTTTTTAACTTTCATAATGAACTCTCCGTTTCTTTTTAGGGTTAGTTCCGTCAAACTAACTTTTATTCTTATGTTATCTCAGAGAGTTCTTTTTGTCAAGAGCAAAGAAACAGCACCTCAGCTCAAAAGTGAGGTGCTATCTGAAAGAAAAATTTTTACTCCGCAAACACCACCGACTGCGCGATCGCAACCGCCTCCTCCTTCGTAAACTGATTCTGTGCAAGCCCCAGGCAATAGCCTGTGGCCGCTCCCACACCGTCATCCACAAAGACGATATACCAGTATTCTGAAACTGTGTCGATCTTGTCTAAATCCACACCATTTTCCTCCAGCGCGGCCTGCCCTGCTGCGATGTACATATCATACTCCACTTCCACAAGATACGCGGTTTTTGAGGTGCCGTCCAGCATTTCCACATATTCAGAACTCATATGATTTTCCCGCGGAAATGTTCCGGGTACCAAAGTATCTCCCTCCCAGGACCAGAAGCCCTCGCCAATCACTGCGAAAAAGCCAGAATAATATTGCCATTCCGCAACGAGGGTGTACGCTTCGTATCCCTCCTGCAGCGCATAGGCAACAGGTTTCATCAGTACGCCGCCGCTCAGCGCGGCGCCGCTGTCGGAAAAATAACCGATCGTCGAGTCCCAGGCACCCAAAGTATATCCATCCGGCAAATCAACAGACAAGAGGAACCTCTCCAGCGTCCAGGCGCTTTTATCCGCCGTTCCCTGAAGATAGGTCTCAAAGTCCTCTGCTGCAGCGATATAATCGGCGCTTCCCTCCTTTGTGTAATACAGGGCAAAATTGTCCTCCGTACCCGCGTCATCCGTAAGATACAGCATATCCAGGGAGTTATCGCTCTTATAATAGCTGGCGCGGAAGGTATAGGCCACACCCTCATATTCCAGTGCAAAGGTGTACCAGTAATTGGCTATCTGGACGGTCCCCGCTCCGCCGTCATGCTCCAGCGCGGCATTTGCACAATTAAAATAGTCAAACTCCGTCAGCGCGCTGTAGCCGCCGCTCACCAGCTTAAACAGCGTCTCCATGGTCAATGCCTCCCCGTCTGCTTTGGCCAGGGCCTGCTCCAGAGCCGCCTTCTGCACCTGCTCCGCTTCATCATCCGTATCTGTCATCGTTCGGATGGTCAGCAGATCCAGCGGCTGTTCCTCCGCCGACTGTGTATCCTCCAAAGCCGCTTTCTCCTGGTTTCCGGCTTCCTTTGCGGCGCTTTCCAGTTCTTCCTGTGAAACGCTCACCTGTGTCAGAAGCTCCTCCTTCGTCACAAAGGGAATATCATACAATGTGTCCCATTCGCCCTCATTCAGCTCTCTTTCCTCCGTGAGCAGTTTCCCGCTCTCTTCCTCCAGCGTGTAAATCGTATAGGTTCCTGTGTTCCATTCCACATAAATTCCTTCCGCGTTATATCCCAGCGGATAAGCCGTCCCCATGGAATAAATATACATCTCCGTACCGGGGAAATAAACCTGTGCGCCAATCGTGCCATGCTCGCTTCCTCTTGCCCAGGAGGTATCGTAGGTACCGTTTGCCACCAGCAGAATGCTGTACCCGTGAATTGTGAGAATCTGGCAGTAATCCTCCTCATCCAGCTCACGCAGGATATCCGCAAACTGCAGAACCATCTCTGCCGTATGCGCCAGCGGATCGTCCTCTGTATCCTCATCATCCGCGGTTTCAGATAACTCAGTCTGTGTCAGAAATCCGCCTTCTTCCGTCCACAGCTCCTTACGCATGACAAAGGAAATCTCCGCAAGCGCCGCCAGCTCTTCCTCAGACAGAACCACCTCCTGCTCAAACACATCGTCCTCCACTTCCACATATGCACTCTGTACTTCCTCCGCTGTCAGCTCGCCGCTGTCCGCGTCCAGACTGTATTTCGTGACGCTCCCGTCCCTCTGAGGCAGATAAATGCTCTCCCCGTCATATTGCAGAATGCAGGAGGTGCTCTCAGCGGACAGCCGCTGCTCCTCCAGCGGAAAATATACCGTCGCGTCACAGGTGCCATGCTCCACAGAGCCGGTATCATATACGCCATTTTCAGCCACCAGCAGCACCTGATAACCGCTCATATTCACAATCTGACAATAGGTTTCCTCATTCAGGCCGCCTAAAATCTCTGCAAGCCTTTTCTCATCCGCATTATCATTCGCACTGGAAGCCACGGCTGCGTCTTCCTCCTGTGTGGAAGGCCGCACCAACAGGCCCACTGCCAGCAGTACAAGCGCCAGCACCGCCGCGACAGTGATGATGACGCCGCGCTTCTGAAACTGCAGCACATGCTTCACACGCGCCTTTAAACCCGACTCGCCGAAGGTCAGAGAAGTCAGCACATAATGATTCTGCAGGGCGCCGTATTTTAACAGACTGCCCGCGTAGGCTTTCCGGATATCTGTATCCGCGTGCAGCAGCACCGCCTCATCGCAGGAAAGCTCCATGTCCACGCCGAAGCAGTGAAACGCCGCCCAGACCAGCGGATTATACCAATATGCAATACTAATACTCAACACGACCGCTTTCAGAATATGGTCTCTGCGCTTGCGGTGATACATCTCATGCCGGAGAATATAGTCCTTTTCTTCCTCCTTTAAATGCTCCGGCAGATAAATTGTCGGATGAAGAAAGCCGAAGAGCAAAGGTGTCTCCAGACCCTCCAGGCTGACAACGTGCTTCTCCTCATTCACTCCGGTTTGCTTCAGCGATTCCAGACGGCGGCGTGTTTTCTGATACTGTACGCCCTCCATCGCAAACAGAATCAGCATGACTGAAATCCAGACAACCAGCAGGCAACGAACCAATATAGTCTCCCCGCCGAACGCGGAAGCCACGCGATTCCATATCCGCTCCAACATAGCCGAAATGCCAGCCTTTCCGAAAAATCCCGCTGCATCGGATGCCGCACCGGATTCTGCACCCAGGTCTGCCTCCAGCGTCACATCGACCACCTCGTCTACCGCACCGTTTCGCAGATTGTAATAGTCCGCTCCGGAGAGACTGCTGTAGTAGTCCGTACCTGCTCCATTCTGCGCTGTAATATCGTCCGCCAGCGCATTTCCGGAATCTGCATCGTATATCGGTTCGGCGTCCTGTGCCAGCCCCACCTGATACAGCTGCTTCGGAATAAGGCTAAAGCTTCCCGTCAGCATCGTCGGCACCGCCAGATTTAAAAAAACAATGATCCACAGTGCATAACAATACCGGCTGCCCGCCTTCCGTAGCAAAAGCCGCACCGCGAAAGCCAGCAGAATACCGTAAATCCCGATGAGATTCATTTGCAGTAATTGATTCAATATCACAGTTCCCATATTTCTTTTCCCCTTCACACCAGGCCCTGTTCATCCCCGTTTACACCGGACTTTTGCCTCGCTTTTTACATAAGCCCTGCCCAGTCTTCTTTGCATCGGATCCGTCGCCCCTGCTTTTTGAGCCTTCCGCTGTTTCCTACTCCGTTTCCTTGTACTCCGCAATCATCCGCTCCAGCTCCTCGACCTCCGCTTTGGAAATCTTCTTTTTACGGATAAAGGCCGCCACAAAGTTGGGCAGAGACCCCTCATAATTCTGATCCAGGTAGGCTTCGCCTAAAAGTCTCGTGTACTCATCTGAACTGATTTTACTGCTGACGATGCTGTTCTCATTCCGGAAAAGATCGTTCGTACAAAGCTTTTTTAACACCGTGTAGGTGGTGGACTTTTTCCAGTTCATATGCTCTAAGGCCAGCTGCACTAACTGTCCGCTTCCTAACGGCTCGTTCGCCCAGATTAAATCCGCCAGCTGCTTCTCCGCCTCTGTCATTCTGTAAACTACCATTTTGCTCTCCGTTTCTTTCTGCCGCTTTTGATCTGCGGTCTATTATTTATAGACTATAGTCTATACTTTTTAGACCTTTCTGTCAACCCATTTTCCCGAAATTCCTTATAATGATTGCCAATGTATTCCATTTTCCTGATTTCACGCCCAAAAAAATCCGTCACCCCTTCAGATGACGGATTTTTCTAATCTCTTGTGCGCGGCCGCGCCTGCATGAACGCAGGGACAATCCTCATAACACAAGGTCAGTCTAAATTTTCTTCGTCAGCCACTTTCCTGACCTGAAACGCAGACCCGAGAATGTCAGACGCGTAAGCTGATCTGCCAGAACGCCCAGCCAGATACCGGAGATACCAAGGCCCAGCGGATAGGCCAGAATGTATGACACCGACGGGCGGATGAGAGTCACGCTGATGGTGGACGCGACCGTAGTAAAACGCACGTCGCCGGCGCCGCGCAGACTGCCAGTGAAAATCACCTGAGAAATCTGACAAAGCACAATGAGAACCATATAGCGCATGATTCCAACGCCGATTTCCACAATCTCGGGATCTGCCGGGAAAAACAGTTCATAGATCCATCTGCCCAGCAACAGATAGACAGCGGCCAGAACCAGGGAAAAGCACAGACCGATTCCCTGACAGAGCGTGCCAAAACGCCTGGCCTTCTGCGGCTCCCCTGCGCCAAGACTTTGTCCGATCAAAGTTACAGCCGCCACCTGCAGACCATCCCCGAAGGAAAAGCTGATGGACATCACGTTCATGCCCAGCTGGTGCGCCGCCATGGCGTTCGTGCCCAGATTTGCCGCCAGTGTAGCGGTCAGCAGAAAACCAACACGCATCATAATCTACTCCACAAAGACATTCGGCGCGTAGTTCAGAATCGAGGCAAAGGAGGATCTGCACAAGCCCAGCCTCTGCTTAAGCATGTACGGGATACTGACATAGCTGTCCTTTCTGAAAAGAGAAGCGATGCTCATGCCGCAGGCCACCACCGTGCCGATTACAGTCGCGATGGCCGCGCCGGTCACCCCCAACGCCGGAAAACCGAAATTACCGCCGATCAGCAGGTAATTGAAAATCACATTGACCAGGTTGGAGGCCAGGTTCGTCGTCATGGCAATGCGGGTATTGCCGCTGCCGCGCTGCGCAGCGTTAATCACAAGAGAAAGGACGGAAAAGCCAATTCCTCCCATGATAATCCGAAAATACGCGACCGCGTACTCATGTGTATCCTCCGCACTTCCCACCAGATGAATGATGGGGTCCGCCAGCACCACGCAGACGACACTGACCACCACCGTCAGCACCAGCACGCAGGCAATGGCTGTCAGGAGAATCCGGTTTGCGTCCTCCCGCCGGTTCTCGCCGCGCCTTCTGGCGACCAGAGCCGAGACGGAAGTATTGATCGCAATAAAAACCGCCAGACCGATAAATTTCGGCTGCGTGGTCAGACCCACCGCAGCCACCGCATAGGCGCCGACGCGACTTACCATGAAGGAGTCGATTAAGCCCACCAGCGCCACGAAGAACGATTCCACAACCGCCGGCCAGGCAACCTTCACCGCTTTCTGTAAATAAGTTTCATTTTCTCTGATATATTGAGGAAGAGACGTCATGATTTTTCCTGCCCTGCGGCAGATACCCCTTTTTCATTCTGTATTTCCTTACACCGGGCATAAGGATTGCCCGGCAGCGGTCTGCCGGGCGAAATCCGTTTATGGCGATGTCAAATTCTGGAATTATACAACTCTTCTCACAGTAATCACACCCGAACTGCTGTAATAGATACTGTCCGTTACAATACCGGTATTCGAGTTTTTGGCGTGGACAATCTGACCATTGCCGATATAAATTGCCACATGTCCGCTGTAGCAGACGATATCGCCGGCCTGCGCCTCGCTGACGCTGACCTCGGTTCCCACGCTCCGCAGGCTGTATGAGGAATGCGGCAGGGAATATCCATAAGCAGCATACACAGCCATCACAAAGCCGGAGCAGTCGCAGCCGTTTGTCAGAGACGTACCGCCCCATACATAGGGATTTCCCACAAACTGCAGCGCATAATTGGCAATCGCCACGCCGGTCGCGGAACCGCCTGACGCGGTATATGTAGTCGAAGTGCTGCTGCCGGACGATGTACTGCCGGACGATGTACTGCCGGAAGAGGTGCTGTTGGAAGACGTACTGTTGGAAGACGTACTGGCTGATGTTGTCTGCTGCGCCGCAGCCGCTGCAGCAGCCTCAATCTCCGAAATCTTAGTCGTGTTGCTGGCGATCTGTGATTTGTAAGAGCTTGCCCTGCTCTGTGCATCGGCAATCAGCTCCTCATAATTATCCACCTTGGTCTGCAGACTGGCCGTAATGGTATTCAGATAAGCCTGCTGATTTTCCAGCTCAGCCTGCTGACTTTCCAGTAAAGACCGCTCACCCTCGAGCGTTTCCTCCTGCGATACCAAAGATTCCCTTTCCTCCTCTAATTCGGCCTGGAGTTCGGAAATCTCGTCCATGGTCTCTTCGTATTCCGTAAGAATCTGATTGTCATAGGAATACAGGCTGTCAATATACTCCGCGCGGTTTAAAAGCTCGCTGAAATCACCGCTCTCCAACAGAATTGACAGATACGATTCATTGCTGCTCTCATACATATACTGGATATGCGCCACCATGGTCTCATACTGCTCGTTGCGCTTCTCCAGAGCCGCCTCGTAATCCGCCTGCGCGGATGCTATTCTGGATTCTGTAAATGCGATCTGCGCATCCATTTCATCGATTTCCGCCTGCTTGTCCGCGATTTCCTGCTCCGTGTCCGCTATATCCATCATGATATTGATGAGCTCGGATCTCATATCGTCGATTTCGGTCTGCAGGTCGTCAACCTCCGCCTGATTTGCCTCAATTTCGCTCTGTGCCTGTTCCAGTTCATTCTGCAGAGTTTCATTCTGCTGCTGCAGAGCCTCCACATCCGCCGAACTCGACGTCGCGGACACGCCCACCTGGGCAAACAGCATCAGTACCGCAAGCGTAAAAAACGCCATTCGTTTGTGTAGCTTCATTTCTGACCCTCTCAGATTTAAAATTCCCCTTGTTACTATGTTCCTTTTCGTAGATACCCCGGATTTCTTCGCAAAAAAAGCAGCTGTGCATAAGTTCGATTACGAAAATCATAGATTTTCTCCTAAAGGACGCCTTCGGTGTATCTCACTTATCCCGAAATCCGCATAACATTCGCAATCCGCCCTGATCGGGCTGCTTGCTCATGTTCTGGCGGGTCTCAACTTCGCAAAAGCAGATGCAAGCATCTGTTTTGCGACCTTGATCCCCTGGTATCTACAATTCGCAGTTATTCACCGTTCTCGGGAACGGCAGAACGTCGCGGATGTTGCCCATGCCGGTCAGATACATGACGCAGCGCTCAAATCCCAGGCCGAAGCCGGCGTGGCGTGCGGAGCCATATTTTCTCAGATCCAGATAAAAGGCATAATCCTCTTTTTTCAGTCCCAGCTCGTCCATCCGCGCTTCCAGGATGTCCAGCCGGTCCTCCCTCTGGGAGCCGCCGATGATCTCCCCGATCGCGGGCACCAGACAGTCCATGGCCGCCACCGTTTTCCCGTCATCGTTAAGCTTCATATAGAAGGCCTTGATTTCCTTCGGATAGTCGGTGACAAAAACCGGGCGCCTGAAGATTTCCTCGGTCAGATACCGCTCATGCTCGGTCTGCAGATCACAGCCCCAGGACACCTTATAATCGAATTTGTCATTATGCTGCTCTAAGAGCTGAATCGCCTCTGTATAGGTGACGTGTCCGAACTCGGAATTCAGCACATGCTCAAGGCGCTCGATCAGGCCCTTGTCCACGAACTGATTAAAGAACGCCATCTCCTCCGGCGCATTCTCCAGCACGTAGCGGATAACGAACTTCAGCATATCCTCCGCGAGCTTCATATCGTCATTTAAGTCCGCGAAGGCGATCTCCGGCTCAATCATCCAGAATTCCGCCGCGTGGCGGGTGGTATTGGAATTCTCCGCACGGAAGGTCGGTCCGAAGGTATAAACGTTTTTAAACGCCATGGCGTAGGTCTCGACATTCAGCTGACCGCTGACCGTCAGATTGGTGGGCTTATTGAAAAAGTCCTGGCTGTAGTCTACGGTGCCGTCCGCGTTTTTGGGCAGATTATTCATATCCAGGGTCGTAACCTGGAACATCTCGCCCGCGCCCTCGCAGTCGCTGCCGGTGATGATGGGCGTATGCACATACACAAAATCCCTCTCCTGGAAGAAGGTATGAATCGCGTAGGCGATCAGGGAACGTACCCTGAAAACTGCCTCAAAGGTATTGGTTCTGGGACGCAGATGGGAAATCGTGCGCAGATACTCGAAGCTGTGGCGCTTTTTCTGCAGCGGATAGTCCGGCGCGGACGCGCCCTCCACCGTCACCTCCAGCGCCTGCATCTCAAACGGCTGCTTGGCCTGGGGCGTCGCCACAATCGTACCTCTGGCAATCAGCGCCGCGCCCACATTCTGCGAGCTGATCTCCTTGAAATTATCCAGACTGTCGCCGTAAACGATCTGCAGCGGCTGAAAAAAGGTTCCGTCATTGAGCACGATAAAACCAAAGGTTTTGGAATCGCGGATGCTCCTGATCCAGCCGCCAACCGTGACTTCCTTTCCCACATAGCTGTCTGTGTCCTTGTATAGTGCCCTGATGTCTGTCATGTCCATAAGTTTTATCCCCCAAAAGGCTGCCCCTGTGAATCCCGTTTCAGACAAAACGGTGATCCGGCGCCATTCCTTTTTATAGTATTTCCGGAATTCGTACTATTCTGTCTCATCCGTTTCTGTAATAACCGCGTTTTCCGCCAGGAAATCAGCCACATTGACCTGCATCAGATAGAGCTCCAGATTATCCCTGGAGATATAATTTTCATACAGATCCTCCAAAGACTCATATCCGTAGTAGGTCATGTAAAGCTCCGCCTGCTCGTCCAGCTCTTCCTCCGTCGGATTCAGCTCCTGTTCATTGGCAATCGCCTGGAAGATCATAACCTCCGGCGCATACTCGTCCGCCATTAACAGCGCGTATTCCGACATCGAATATCCCACGAAATAAGAGCAGTAGGTGTCGCCGTCCAGTCCATACTGCGCCGCCTGCGTTTCAATGCTGTCAACCAGATTCTGATAGAGCATGTTGTAAAGATAATCCGGAACCTCCGTCACGGTACAGATGGGAACCACCGCCTCAATCACTGCGGAATCCAGGTTGGACTGATAATTATAGGCGGCCACATACTCCAGATAAGACCGGCAGTACGCCTCCAGCTCCTCCACGGTACTGTAGTACCCTTCCATGACAATTGCCACATTCTCATCCGTCATCTGCGGCGTCACGTAATTCACCGTCACGGTAAAGACCACCGCCTGGCCGGCCAGGCTGGGATTGGAGGAATAATCCGACGGGAAGGTCAGTTCCAGATCCACGGTATCACCCACCGCCACGCCGATCAACCCTTCCTCAAAGCCGTCGATGAAGGCGCCGGAGCCGATCTCCAGGTCATACCCGGTGGCGGAGCCGCCGTCAAAAGCCTCTCCGTTCAGATAGCCGGTATAATCAATATTGGCGGTATCCCCTTCCTCCACCAGCTGCCCCTCGGTCAGCTCCGCCGCGTAATCCGCAGCCAGGGATTCAAAATAGCTCTCCGCGAGTGCCGTCACCGTTTCCTCATCCACTTCCTCCTGCGCGGCGACGGAAAGCTCCAGGCCAATATACTCGCCGAGCGTCACATAATCCTCCACGGGATAGTCCGCCAGCGAGGTGTACGAACCGTCCGTTACGGTAATCACAAGTGCGGAGGACGCCGAAGGATTCTCACTGTCAAATTCCGTCGCTGTCTCAGTCTCTGTTTCAGTATCCAGAACCAGCGAGGAGGAGGATGTCTCCTCTGTCCCGGAGGAATCCGTACTCTCCTCCACAGTCTGCTCCTCCCCGGTATCCGCCGTTTTGAAAACGCTTTCCCAATCCACCATAGTGTATACGACAATCACAGCCACAAGCACAACCGCGACTACTGCCATGATAATCATTTTCTTATTTTTCTTCATAACTGCACTCCTTCTGTAACACTCGTTTTATCATAACACAAAATTTACATTCTTAAAAGGGGGAGATTTTATTTCACAGATTTTTTAAATTCTGCACCGTTTCGATTGCTTAATGT
>JAJPXG010000007.1:58146-63736 GCA_021205565.1 Lachnospiraceae bacterium
TCATAAAATTTGTTAAAATAGCTGAAAACGGATGCGCGCGGCGCGCGAATCACCGATACACTTAAAATGGACAGGAGGAACCCAATTACATGAGTACGCCACTTATCGTTCTGCTCGTTGTTCTGGTGGTATTGGCCATCGGATTCACCGTTCTGTACATCTTCGGCAGAAGATCCCAGAAAAAACAGGCCGAACAGCAGCAGCAGCTGGAAGAGCACAAGCAATACGTTTCCATGCTGATCATTGACAAAAAAATCATGCCGCTCAAAGACGCGAGTCTGCCGGACATCGTTCTTCAGCAGACGCCCTGGTACCTGAAGCGCTCCAAAGTACCTGTCGTCAAGGCCAAGATCGGTCCCCAGATCACAACTCTGATGTGCGACAATTCCATTTTTGACAGCATTCCCGTCAAAAAGGAGGTCCGGGCCGCCATCAGCGGACTTTACATTCTGGAGGTCAAAGCGCTTCACGGCAAGCTTCCCACTCCGGAGCCCGTCAAGCAGGGCTGGTGGAAACGCACTGTTGCCAATCTGCAGAAAAAGGCCGGCGCCGAGCCTCTTAAGAAAAAGAAGTAAAACAAATAAAGCGCACGAAACGGGAATCTCACACAGGAGGTTCCCGTTTTTTATGGTTTTTATATATATTCCGCCAGAATTTCGATATTGCTGTCCGCCAGGTACTCGCCGTTTGCTTCCAGCAGGTAGGCCGCGCGCATTTCCACGCTGTTTTCCTTCTCCAGAACCGTCACCCGCCCGGTATGGAAGCCGAAGAGAATATTTCCATACGGCGTATGATAATCCGACTGCGTAAATTCTCCGTCTGCAAATTCCATGCTGACGTTGAGCAGTCCTTTTTTGACTAACTCCAGACGGCCCGGCGCAGCTTTGATTAAGACGTCGCTGGTCAAATCAAAATCCTCCTGGATCTCCTCATATTTCAGGAACCAGGATTCCCCGATTTTCTGTAAATAGCCGGTGGTCACAGTCTCAATGGCGCCGCTCTCCTCCTCCCGGCCTGCAGAGGCGGTAAACTGCATGCCCCTGATATGTACGATCGCTTTTTTTCTTTCCATAATCATAAATAAACCTGACGGCGTAAATGATATTCCATCATCCCTCCGTTTCCTGTCCGGAAACGTGCCTTCCTCAATAATCCTCGATATGTATCGTCTTCGTGGACAGGACGCCGTATTTCATAATGGAATTGGCAAACTGCTTGAATTTCTCCGCGCCGTCCGAAACATAAAACTGATACGGATTGCTGCCGAGCGCCGGCTCCACGTCGTTTAACAGATCCCGCTCCTTCAGCATCTGCTTTAATTCAATGGCTGTCTCATAGGCAGGATTGATCAGTGTTACGTCCTCCCCCATGATTTTCCCGATCACGGAGCGGATCAGCGGGTAGTGCGTGCAGCCCAGGATCAGCGTGTCGATGTCCAAGTCGATCAGCTCGCTTAAATAACGGCGGGCGATTTCCTCGGTCACCGGATCCTCCCACAGCCCCTCCTCCACCAGCGGCACAAACAGCGGGCAGGCCTTCCCGTAAATCACCGCGTCGGTCCTGACCTCACGGATATACGCGTCGTAAATGCCGCTGCCGATGGTTGCCTCAGTACCGATGACGCCGACCTTGCCGTTGCGGGTTTTGGCCAGCGCCATTTTGGCGCCCGGCCTGACCACGCCGATGATGGGCACGTCCAGCTCCTTTTCCAGCGTATCAAGCGCGTAGGCGCTGGCGGTATTACAGGCCACCACGATGGTTTTCACGTTATGGCTTAATAAAAAGCGGGCGATCTGCTCCGAAAAGCGGGTAATGGTCTCTTTGCTCTTGTTGCCGTAAGGAACTCTGGCCGTGTCCCCGAAATAAACGATTCTTTCCTTGGGAATCTGACGCATAATCTCCCTGGCCACGGTCAGCCCTCCCACGCCGGAATCAAATACGCCGATCGGCGCCTGTCTGATATCTTCCTTCATATCCTTATCATCTCTCTGTCATGTCCCGAAACCACTCCCACAGCCAGCTGCCATACTGAAATGTAACCTCCCCGCAAAGCGCTTTTTCATACAGCTGCGAGCTGCTCAGATTCTCTTCCCCTGAAATCACCTCGCATGTTCCTCTCAGAAAATTGGCTTCGGGCAGACACACGCCCCAGAAGCCGTAACAGGCCAGGGCGACGGCGATGGCGGAAATGGTTCGTTTCCATATTTTCATGTTCATGGAACCTCCCTTCTGAAGCGCGGCGTTTGGGCAAAATTTTCTCCCAAAATATCACGCTTATGGAAAGTATGGTCCCTTCTTTCTTCATTTATGCACTTATTTCAGCGCACGGTCCAGATTGAGCTGTCTTAAAATAGACGTCATCTGATTATCGATGTGAAGCATGGCAGTGTTTCTGGCGGTCTCCTTGTCCTTATCCCGGATCGCCGTATAGAGTCTGCGGTGCTCCTCAATCAGCCTGCCGTGCATGGTATAGTCCTTAATGTACTCAAAACGGTAGCGGTACATCTGCTCGGCCAGGTTATTGACAATCTGAATCAGCCGCCGGTTGCCCGTGGCCTCCAGAATAATATCGTGGAGCTGCACGTCCTTTTGTGCAATCTCCCTGGCCTCCCCTTTCTTCACCGCCTGCTCAAACGCCCCGCAGGCGTCCTTTAACTTTAAAAGCTGCTCGTCCGTAATCCGGTCGCAGGCAAGCTCCGCACTCAAGGCGTCCAGGCAGCGGCGCACCTCCAGCACGTCCTTTAGGCTCTGCTCCGTGATCTGCGCCACCTCAGCCCCGCGGCGCGGAATCATGGTGACCAGCCCTTCCAGCTCCAGCATGCGGATCGCCTCCCTGACCGGCGTGCGGCTGACTCCCAGGCGGTTGGCCAGATGAATTTCCATCAGACGCTCCCCCGGCTTTAACTCACCGGTTAAAATTGCCTGCCGCAGGGTATTGAATACCTCATCCCGCAGCGGCAGATCATCGTCTGTCTTTAAGCGTAAATTATCCTGCATGCTTTCTCCTTCCTGTATGATTTTCCGTAGGACACTGCCGGTTTCGTGTCTGAAACAGCAGTCCCGGCCGCAAAGTGTTTTCACGGTATTGGAAACGCAGGCCGGGCGTTTTCACGTTCCGAAAACCGTCACGAAAACCTGACCGGCAAGTCCCTGTGTCCGGATCTCCTCCGCCGCGCCCTGTGCATCCTCCTCCCGCTCAAAAATGCCGAACACGGTCGGGCCGCTGCCGCTCATCAGGGCGCCCTGCGCTCCATGGCTTATCATTTTTTCCTTGATCTGTGCAATCACAGGGTAAGCCGGTACAGTCACAGTTTCCAGCACATTTCCCAGGCGATCCGTAATTCCCTTAAGATCCTGCGCATGAAGCGCCGCAATCATACCGTCGATATCCGGATGCTTCGTTACCGCTTCCAGATGAAGATTGCGGTACACAAAAGCCGTGGACACATCAATATCCGGTTTGGCGATCAGAAGGTGCGCCGCCGGCGGCGCGGGCAGGGGACTTAAAATCTCTCCAATCCCTTCGGCAAGCGCCGTCCCGCCCTGGATACAGTAGGGGACGTCCGCACCGATTTTAACGCCGAGGGCTTTCAGCTCCTCCTTCGTGTAATGCAGCCCAAACAGCTCATTCAGGCCAAGGAGCGTAGCCGCGGCGTCCGTACTGCCGCCGGCCATGCCTGCCGCGACGGGGATATTTTTCTGCAAATGGACGGATACGCCGTCCGTCACACCGGCGCTATCAAGCAAAAGCGTCGCCGCTTTATAAATCAGGTTGCTCTGATCAGCGGGAACTGCGGTCGTATCGACTGTCAGGGAAATACCGCCCTCTGTTTTCTGAAAGGTCAGCTCATCATACAGATCGACTGTCTGCATGATCATCCGCACTTCATGGTAGCCGTTCTCAAGACGGCGGACAACGTCCAGCGCCAGGTTGATTTTGGCGTAGGCTTTTCGTGTTATCGTCTGCATAAGGTATCCTTGCCGCTGCCGCTCACAGGGCTCCTGCACGTCAATACGCATTTTGCCAAAGAACGGCAAAAAAACTGTGAGCAGCAACTCTTGTATACAATCTTGTACCTGATTTTATACAATTTCTCCCGCCTTGTCAATGCCCATACGCCCTCATCCCGCGTTTCCTTTCACCAAAAACACCTTTTCCCCTGCGTGAACGAGGTTTTCCGACAGATGGTTGAGAGATTTTATCTCTTCCACAGAGGTGTAATACTGTTTTCCGTAGGTAAAAAGGTCCGTATCCTTCTCAGCAAAGCAAAGCACCATACCCGGAAGAAGCGCATATTTCTCTGTATCCAGCGGTTTTAACAGGATATCTCCGACACAGGTATCCGTTTCCTCACCCAGCGCCAGCACATCAAAGGCTACCGCGCCCTTCAGCTCCAGCTCCTCGCTGTCCTTTAACTCCGCCTTCGCCTCCTCCACCCTTGCCTGTGTCAGCACCACGGCGGCGTGGTCCGCAAGCGACTGCTCCGGCGTTCCTTCCAGGCTGATTTCATAGGGAACACTGCACTGACACACACAGTAAGGGGTCTGCTCCTCCCCTGTCTGATACAGAATCTGGTATTCCAGACTGCCCCGCAAAAGTGCATGATTGTCGGTCCAGACAGCCTTCTGAGGCAAAACCTGCGCCATCGTATGCAAAATCTGCACCATAAGCGGACTGCCCTCTTTGAGCCGATATGTCTGCCTGAAACGCTGCCGCCCCTCCCCGGCCAGAGCGATGACAGGACGCCGCAGCTCCTTCATGGTAACTTCCGTCTCCGCGGAGGTACTGTAGACATCCTTCAGCACCTGGACCTGCACATCCTCGTAGACGCGCAGCTGCAAATCCAGCACCGCCTCCAGGTAGAACACGCGGTCCTCCCCATCCTCGTCCTGCTTCACCTCCACGCTTTCTGACGTCAGCGCGGCCAGGCAGCTGACACGCATATCAGTATTGCAGCCGCCGCAGTCCACCGTTCCGTGGAAGGGCACCTGTTTTTCCAACATTTTCACCGGCTGCGCCATTCCCTGTCCGATATAAATGAAAAAGCAGTTCAGTTCTCCCTTCAGACTGATTTTGCCGTCCATGGGCCGGGCTTCCAGCTCGCCCACACTCACCCGCTGCCACAAAAGCGTCTGAACAGACGGCCAGCCACCGGGGATTTCCACTTCCTCCCTGATTCGGTAAACATCCTGTTTGCGGTTGATAAGCTGCGGAATTTCCTGAAGAACCTGCTGCTTTTCCAGCGTTTCCCCGCCTTTTGCGTCGCTGCACCAGTCCTCACTCTGCGCTTTCAGACACCACGCCTGCAGGCAAAGCACCGACTGAATGGCGATCTTTCTCGTATTGATCATGCTGACCCTGAAGTCCTCGATCTGCCCCTTCGCGTTCGCCATCTCACCCGGCATGGCGCCGTCCACATGCAGCATCTCATCAAACGGCAGACTTCCCATCAGCACCTCCAGCCGCCCCGGCTCCTCCCCCGCATATAAAATCTGATACGCGACGCTGCCCTTCACCGTCACCTGATCCCGCCCGGTGCGGATCTCCTCCGTCACAAGATACGCGTCTTTTAACAAAATCTCCATGCAG
>JAJPXG010000037.1 GCA_021205565.1 Lachnospiraceae bacterium
TTCATTCAGTCCTGCACACCTCATTGTTCAGATTGACTTTTTCTGGAAAAATTATACCTGTCATACGTCACTTTTGTAATGGACAAATCCATGTATTTGTTACCTGACAGGGAAATTCTCCATATAAAAAGGAGCCCGGAGAAATTTCCTCCGGACTCGCTTTCGCTCACTGGGTCATCAGATTGGAATACCCCATCAGGCTCTCATCCACCGCGCAGGCGGCCTCTCTGCCCTCGCGGATGCCCCAGACGACCAGGCTCTGACCGCGGTGCATGTCGCCGGTGACAAAGACATTCTCCACGCTGGTCTGATATTTGCCTGGCTCAGTCTTCACGTTGGTGCGGGGATTTAACTCCACGCCGAAGGCGTCCGCCACATAGGACTGGCAGCCCAAGAAGCCGGCCGCGATGAGAACTACCTCCGCGTCCAGGCGCTGCTCGGTGCCCTCTAAGGTCTTCATAACCATGCGGCCTGTGGCTTCATCCTTCACCATGGCGGTGCGGATGGTGATCACACCGGTCAGCTTGCCGTTCTCATCCTTCTCAAACTCCTTCACCGTCGTCTCAAAGATACGCGGGTCATGACCGAACCTCGCGATGGCCTCCTCCTGCCCGTAGTCGGTCTTTAAGATCTTGGGCCACTCCGGCCAGGGGTTATTGGCTGCCCTGGATACAGGCGGCTTCGGTGTCATCTCCAGCTGGGTCACGCTCTTACAGCCGTGGCGCATGGCTGTGCCCACGCAGTCGTTGCCGGTGTCTCCGCCGCCGATGATCACCACATTTTTATCCTTCGTATTGATGAAATTGCCGTCCTGCAGATTGGAATCCAGGAGGCTCTTCGTGTTGCGGCTCAGGAAATCCACCGCGAAATAGATCCCCTCGGCGTCTCTGCCGGGCGCGTTGATGTCTCTGGGGTTGGACGCGCCGCAGGCCAAAATCACACGGTCATACTGACGCATCAGTTCTTCGGCGCTGATATCCACGCCCACGTTGACGGAGGTTTTAAATACTACTCCCTCCGCCTCCATGACGGCCACCTTGCGGTCGATCACGCTCTTTTCCAGCTTCATGTTGGGGATGCCGTAACGCAGCAGGCCGCCGATGCGGTCGCTCCGCTCGTACACGGTGACACTGTGGCCGCGGCGGTTTAATTGATCCGCTGCCGCCAGGCCGCTGGGACCGCTGCCCACGATGGCGATGGTCTTACCGGTCCGCACCTTCGGCGGTTTGGGATCCGCGTAGCCCTTCGCGTAAGCGTTCTCAATAATCGCGTACTCATTTTCCTTCGAGGATACCGGGTCACCGTTCAAACCGCACGTGCAGGCGTTCTCGCAAAGCGCCGGGCAGACCCGGGAGGTAAACTCCGGAAAATTGTTCGTCTTATGCAGGCGATTGTAGGCCTGCTTCCAGTTGTTCGTATAAACTAAGTCATTCCACTCCGGCACCAGGTTGTGCAGCGGGCAGCCGCTCGCCATGCCGGCGATCATCATGCCCGCCTGGCAGAAGGGCACGCCGCAGTCCATGCAGCGGGCGCCCTGGAGGCGCTGGCTCTCCATCGGAAGATGCGCATGGAACTCATTGAAATGATTGATCCGGGTTTCGGGAGATTCCGCCGTCGAGACGGCTCTCTCATATTCCATAAATCCTGTTGGCTTTCCCATGTTTGTCTTCCTCCTCTACTTTCCCTTCACCATGTAAAAGGCCTCGATCTGCGCCTGCTCGGCGTTTAAGCCCTTCTCCTCCATCTGGACGATGGCCGAGAGCATCTTCTCATAATCGTTGGGAATGATCTTTTTAAATTTCGGCAGATATTCCGCGAAATGGTCGAGGATGTATTTGCCCTTCTCCGAGTTGGTGTAGGCCACATGCTCACTGATCAGGTCCTTGATGGCGCTGACGTCATACTTGGAGGTGATCTCCCTGGAGGAAACCATGCCCTTGTTCAGGCGCTTGTACAGGTCGTTATTTTCATCCAGAACATAGGCGATTCCGCCGCTCATACCGGCCGCAAAGTTTTTGCCTGTAGGGCCTAAAACCAGGACGGTGCCGCCGGTCATGTACTCACAGCCGTGGTCGCCCACGCCCTCCACCACCGCGGTGGCGCCGGAGTTTCTCACGCAGAAGCGCTCGCCGGCCACGCCGTTGATGAAGGCCTTACCGCTCGTCGCGCCGTAGAGCGCCACGTTGCCGATGATGATATTTTCCTCATGTTTGAATTTGCTGCCTCTGGGCGGATAAATAATCAGCTTGCCGCCGGAAAGACCCTTGCCGAAGTAGTCGTTGGCGTCGCCCACGAGCTCCAGGGTCAGACCCTTTGGAATGAAAGCGCCGTAGGACTGGCCGCCGCTGCCGTTGCACAGCACCCGGTAGGTGTCCTCCGCCACATCATCGCCCAGTCGCTTTGTGATCTCGCTGCCCAGGATGGTACCGAAGGCGCGGTCCATATTTTTCACATCGACCTCGATGGAGCGCTTCTGACCCTTGGAGATCGCCTTGTCCATCTGCTTTAAAAGGACTCTCTCATCCAGCGTATTTTCCAGCTTGAAATCATAGACTTGCTCCGGAATGAAGGTGACCTTCATCTCCCTGGCGTCATAT
>JAJPXG010000003.1 GCA_021205565.1 Lachnospiraceae bacterium
CTACCGAGCGGGGCAAGGAAGCACCTGCTGAGCGAATTCGCACGATGGAGATGAGACCATTGATAATCGTGGAAGCCATTGCTGAACACGATTATCACGCCCATGGGCTCATCGGAATGCTCCGTGCGTCTGAACGAAGCAGGTGCTTCCTTGCCCCGCGACCCGTTTACTGAAACAGAATTTTGTGCTATACTCCCATATTATGGACATGAATATGAATATCAATATCAAACGACTTTCCGATTATCCGCAGGCTTTACACCTTAATACCCCGCACGGCACCCCCATCCTGCAGTTTACATGCTTTCAGGATATCCCTTTTATCACCCACTGCTTCACCACCCGCATGGGCGGCACAAGCAACGGCATCTACGAGAGCATGAACTTCAAAGAGGACGGCGATGACTTAAACGAAAATATCCGCGCCAACTACCGTATCATCGCGCAGGCCCTTGACGCGGATGTGACGAAAATGGTGCGTCCTTCTCTTGTACACGGTACAGTGGTTCACGAAGTGACAGCAGAAGATTTTGGTGTGGGAGCCCTTTATAAAAGCACCCTGACAGGCATTGACGCCCTGATTACGGATATCCCCGGTGTGACCCTTGTGGCCACCTTTGCGGACTGCGTTCCTCTGTATTTTGTGGATACAAGGCACCGCGCCATTGGTCTGGCGCACTCCGGCTGGAAGGGGTCATGTCATAAAATCGCGCTTTCCGTGCTGGACGCCATGAGGTCAGTTTACGGAACGGAGCCCGGGGATATTCTGGCGGCGATTGGCCCGTGTATCTGCGGAGACTGCTATGAGGTGGGAGAGGAGTTGGATGCCGCATTTCAGAAAGGCTTTGCGGGAAAGGTCGAGGGGCAGACCGGAATCAGATATTGGGAAACCATTATGCGCCCGGGAAAGCGGGAGGGCAAATATCAGCTTGACCTGCGTCAGGCCAACCTTCAGACCTTCCTTGCCGCCGGTATCCCCCGTGAGCGGATCACAATCGCGGATATCTGTACCTGCTGCAATCCGCAGCTGATCTTTTCTCACCGCGCCACAAATGGAAAACGCGGCGCCAGCGCCGCGTTCTTAGGGTTGAAGTAGCTCATCCTCCGCATTTTCCTCCACCTTTTGCGGTAAACTGATCAGCACCTGCACCACACGATTTTCACTGACCTCTCTGACCTCCAGTGTGATGCCGTCCTCGAGCGTGACCGTCTCCCCTGCCTGGGGCAGGCGGTCCAACTGCCCGATAATCAGGCCGGCCACACTGTCATAATCTTCGCTCGACATCTCTGTGCCCAGCATATGATTGACATCCGATATCTTCATGGAGCCGTCTGCCAGGTACTGATGCTCTGAGACTTCAATCAGCCGTTCCTCCTCGTCCTCATCGTACTCGTCCCGCAGATCGCCTACGATTTCTTCCAGCAGATCCTCCATGCTCACCATTCCCACACAGGAGCCATATTCGCTGAGCACGAAACACACATGCTGGGCGTTTTCACGCATCTCCAGCATCAGATCGGCTGTCTTTTTATATTCATAGGTATAATGCGCGTCCCGCAGAATATCGCTGACATGGAAGTCATCCTCCGGATCCTTCCAGACAAAATCCTTGATATTGATAACGCCGATGATATTATCCGGCTCCTCATCATACACCGGAAGACGCGTATACATATGATCCCTGAAAAGCGTCATGACCTCGTCGTAGGTCGCGTCTTTGGAGACGGTCACCATATCGATCCGGGGCACCATCACATCCTTTGCCACCGCGTCGGAAAAGCGGAAAAGATTATAGATAATATCCTTTTCCTCCGTCTCAATCACGCCTTCCTTATGGCTTTCCGCTACATAGGTTTTCAGCTCCGTCTCCGTGATGGAGTAGGGCTTCGCACTGGGGTCCAGATGCAGCAGCCGCATGAAAAGAGAGGACAGATGATCCACCACAAAAATGACCGGCGTTAAGATAATCATCAGTTTATGTATGATGGGAGCATAGGCGAGAGCCAGCTTTTCCGAATACACCTTGGCAAGCGTTTTCGGGGTAACTTCTCCGAAGAGAAGTACCAGCAGGGTTAAGACGCCGGTGCCGACACCGATGTAGATGTTGCCGAACACCCTTGCCACCAGCGTTGTGGTGATGGCGGACATGGCGATATTGACCAGGTTGTTGCCAACCAGGATTGTACTGAGCATTTTACTGTACTGACTGATGATCTGATCCAGAACGACGGCCCTTTTATTGCCGTCCTCGATCAGCGCGTGAATCCGCACGCTGTTCATGCTGGACAGAGCGGTTTCGGCGCTGGAAAAGAAGCCCGATAAGAGCAAAAGAACAAATATGGCGACCAGCTGTGTGGCACTTGACGAGTCCAAAACTTTCTCCTTAAAAAACAGATAATGAGGCCGACACTCTTTCGACTTCATTATCGTAAAATAGTGTGGAATTAAAGTAATTCTTGATAAGAAACTATACATTTTCCGAAGTCTCTTGTCAAGAACAATCACGCGGTCGCATATAATTTCATAAGAAATTTATGAGAATTTTACAGAGGGAAATGATGGGAAAAAGGTCTGCGGTACAT
>JAJPXG010000135.1 GCA_021205565.1 Lachnospiraceae bacterium
GATAACGGTGTCAAGACTGATTCACTGGATAAGAAGGCTGTCGCCGGTCTTATCGAAACGGCACCAAAGCACGTAGCCGATGTACTTAAGCTCCGCAGGCAACTCGCCAAGAGTAGCGTATCAAAATATTACGCGATGAAAGACTCTCGATGTGCCGATGGCCGCGAGCGAGGGATGTTTCAATTTTACGGTGCCAACCGTTCCGGCAGATGGGCTGGCCGCATCGTCCAGCTGCAGAACCTGCCTCAGAATCATCTGGATGACCTTGCCGCCGCCCGCTCTGCGTTGAAATCCGGCGATTATGAATTGATGAAGCTGCTCTATGAAAATGTCCCGGACACCTTAAGCCAGCTCATCCGCACCGCCTTTGTACCCCGTCCCGGTGATAAATTCATTGTCGCGGACTTCTCCTCCATCGAGGCTCGTGTGCTTTCCTTCCTTGCCAACGAAAGATGGCGTCTGGATGTGTTTAAAAATGGTGGCGACATCTACTGCGCCTCCGCGTCACAGATGTTTCATGTACCGGTTGAGAAGCACGGCATTAACGGCCATCTGCGCCAGAAAGGGAAAATCGCGGAGCTGGCACTCGGCTATGGCGGCAGCTGCGGCGCTTTAAAGGCTATGGGTGCTTTGGATATGGGCTTACAGGATGAAGAACTCCAGCCGCTGGTCAACGCGTGGAGAAACTCCAATCCCAATATAGTAAGTTTCTGGTGGGATGTAGACCGTGCGGTCACAGAGGCAGTGAAGCTCCACACCACCACGGAGACACACGGCATCGAGTTTTCCTACAAGAGTGGAATGCTGTTTATCTTGCTCCCATCAGGCAGGAAACTCGTCTATGTCAAACCCCGTATCGGTGAGAACCAGTTTGGCGGCGAGTGCGTCACTTACGAGGGAGTCGGGACAAATAAAAAATGGACCCGTATTAACAGCTACGGTCCAAAATTTGCGGAGAATATCGTCCAGGCAATCAGCAGGGACATCTTAATGTATGCCATGACGACGCTCCAGCACTGCTTCATCTGCGCGCACGTCCACGATGAGCTGATTATCGAATGTAGCAAGGACGTGTCTCTGGAAGCCATCTGTGAGCAGATGGGACGGACACCACCTTGGATTCGTGGGCTGCAGCTTAGAGCGGATGGGTTTGAATGTGAGTGGTATAAGAAGGATTAACAATACGTAGGTAAAAAACCAATTTCACTGTTTCTAATCTTTTTTCAGCGTTATAGAGTGCATATCTCCTGTTCTTTCGAAGCGCACTATAACGCTGTTATGTTTTTTAATCAAAACAGGGAACCCCACAGAAGCGCAATTAATCTTGTATAGCAGTTGACTTTAGACTAAAAACAGGCTAAAATTAGAATGGAACATGCGAGAAGCCTAGAGGAGTCGTCTAGAAATGACAAATTCATGCATCAAACATGAATGTAGAAAAAGGAAAAACCAAATTTGATATTTATCTCGATTCTGAGGATAATTCGTTGGTTTTTCGTGTTCATAAGGATGAAAAAGGAGCAGTAGAAAATGGCAAATAGAATGACTGCGGTTTCTCTTTTCACGGGGGCCGGAGGAATGGATATAGGCTTTGAAAGAGCTGGTATAGAAGTTGTTTTCGCAAATGAATTAATGAGCGAAGCAGCAGCGACATACAATGCAAACCACGCTTCTGGAGTAATGGTCAATGATGATATAAATAACGTCATCGATCAACTCTCTAAATTTAATGGCGTTGATTTGGTTTTTGGTGGTCCTCCATGTCAGGGCTTTTCTGTTGCTGGTAAAATGAACCCCGATGACGCTCGGAGCAAACTAATTTTTACATTTCTTGATGTGATTGAAAAGGTTCAACCAAAAGCATTTGTCATGGAAAATGTCAAAGCTCTCGGTGTTTTGGAAAAATGGGAACCAGTACGTAAAAAGTACTTGGAACGTGTTCAGGCAATGGGCTACAACTGTGTTCCTTTCATTTTGAATGCAACCGAGTATGGTGTCTCCCAAAAGCGTGAAAGAGTATTTTTTATCGGGATAAAGGATAACGATGATCCGTTCTTCGAATACTTTATGAACGATATACTCTCGCAGCAAAAAAATACAGCTCCAGTAATTAAAACCCTGTTGCACTCATTAGGAAAAGCTGGAACAGAGCAGAATCCAGATACCTGTACAGCGAAAATTACGTTTGCCACTCATCCGGTAATGAGAAAATCTCCATATGCTGGTATGTACTTTAATGGACAGGGTCGTCCAATAAATGTTGACGGCTATGCCAATACACTGCCTGCTTCTATGGGAGGGAATAAAACACCGTTTGTAGACGAGGAATATTTATATGGAGACGCATCAAGCGACTGGGTTGTTGACTATCATAAAGGGTTAATGGATGGGTCAATTGTACCTGAGTTTAAAGAGGCTCCTAATCGGCTTCGCAGAATTACTATAAAAGAGGCTGCACGAATCCAATCATTCCCTGATGATTATGTATTTTGCGGAAACAAAGGAATGGTCTACACTCAGATTGGAAATGCTGTCCCATGTAAAATGGCAGAAGCCGTAGCAAAGGCCCTAATTACA
>JAJPXG010000061.1:0-1999 GCA_021205565.1 Lachnospiraceae bacterium
TTAACAGGTCTTGTTTTTGTGCTCACCTACTGGCTAGGGTGTGAACTGTAACAAATAAATCCCTGTTTTTTATGACCGACTGGAAGAGGTCCGTAATATAAATCAGGAAACGCAACGGCATATTCGGATTTATACTGCTCTGATGCTCATACAGGGTCAAATAGTCGTCAATGATAAACGACGCGTCATTGTGGACGGAAAGCCGAATGCTGTTCTCCAGTTTCATAATGCTGACTTGGGACGGATCATGATAATCCGACCCGTTCAGCGCATTGTAAACGTCCAACGCATGTCCCGGCTCCTCCATCAGCATACTGAAGACGTCACTCTTATACTCCCGGTTACTGCTCATAGTAATACCTCCTGCTATGTTGTCACAGGGGATATTCATACTATGGCGGAACTCCTTTCCAAACGGATACGACACTTTCATAGTAGTTTCTGCATTTCCTATGAAAATCACCCTGCTCAGTTATCATGAATCTAAAAGCATGGATTTTCATAGATAAAAGAGAAATTGTATCTGCTTCCCGTAAAATTCCATCCGAGAAGAGCCAGAATCGGGAACATAAGGTAGTTTCAGATTAGAAATATCCTGATGTCCCAAAGATAAGAAAATATGCTTTTATAAAAAGAGCATAGCACAGTTTTTCATGGATTTCAATTTGAATTTCAAATTCAATTTTCGACCGAAAATGTTATCAAACCTTATCATTTTCTCATCAGTAAAATTGCTATTCTTCCGGACATTCGCAGTCAAAATTGCAGTAAAATAACCTCATTACAAAAAAAGGAGGTTACATGTTATGCCAAGGAGAGGCGAAAACATATTTAAACGAAAGGATGGAAGATGGGAAGCAAGGTATATTAAAAAATATGACGTATCAGGAAAAGCAATCTATGGTTATTGCTATGGAAAAACCTATACGGAAGCAAAAGAAAAGGTGACTGATTTGAAGGTCCAGATGATTCTGAATCATGCGCCGGCTACCGTAAAAAGCAAACGAAAGGTTTCTTATTACTGTGACAAATGGCTGGATCAGCACAAAACAGCCATAAAACCATCAACGCAATCAAAATACGCTATGATTCTTGATCGCTATATCAAACCCCGGATGGGAAACTGTCATCCGTCGGCTTTATCCACTCAGATCATAGAAAATTTCAAAGCAGAGCTTTTAAAAGACTATGGTCTTTCGGCAAAAACTGTCCGGGATATCCTTATGGTCTTAAAACTGGTGCTTACCTTTATCCGGAAAGATATGCCGGGAGCGATATCAGAAATCGAAATTATTTATCCGAAAGTACCGAAACAGGAAATGAGAGTTTTGACAACGGAGGAGCAGAAAATACTGGTTGATTATTTGAATGAAGAAATGGATTTATGTAAATTCGGTATTTATCTGGCGCTGACAACCGGTCTTCGTATCGGTGAACTGTGTGCTTTACACTGGAGCGATATCTCTCTGTCCTACAGGACAGTCACTGTTTCTGCTACCTTACAGAGAGTAAAGAATTTTAACGACGCCAACGGCAGGAAGACAATTCTTTATTTCGGCAGTCCGAAAAGCGACTCTTCATCCCGGACGATTCCGTTAACCGACCGGATCGTCATGCTGTGTGAACAGTTTATGCCGGACGATGTCGATACGTTTGTTTTGACGGGGACGACAGATTTTATGGAGCCGAGAACCCTGCAGTATCGGTTTCAGCATTATATGAAAATCTGTGCGCTTGAAGGTGTACATTTCCATACCCTGAGACATACATTCGCGACCCGCTGTGTGGAAGTCGGGTTTGAGACAAAGAGCCTCAGTGAGGTGCTGGGTCATGCCAGTACCACGATCACATTAAACCGCTATGTTCATTCTTCCATGGATTTAAAAAGAGAAAATATGAATAAATTATCTGCGGCCGGTTTCTGATTTATTTGCAGTCAGATCGCGCCGTCATGTTTATTAAGAAAAGCCCGGAATTGTTGAAAGATTCCGGGCTTTTT
>JAJPXG010000061.1:2058-2545 GCA_021205565.1 Lachnospiraceae bacterium
CGCTTCCGGTTCGGGCACAAAGCTGTCAAAAATAAACATGTCAAACATATCATGTGCCTGCACCAGCTCCTGCTGGCTCTTGATCGTCCATGCAGCCGTCTTCGCGTGGAATATCCTGCGGCAGATCCGGAAACCGCGTGTTCTCTTATCCTTGTGGTTATATGCGATAAAATCCGGCTTTGATAAGAAATTAAACCAGAGATTTGTCATAAAGATCTTAATCAGCATCGGGACTTTTTCTTCACAATACTTAAAATCCATGGATAACTGGCCGCGCAGAACCCGCGGCATGTGCCTGCGGTACCACAAAAGCGACAGCGGATGAAAGGACTCCACACAGTAAACGCCCGGATAAGACCGGAGCAGAGCCGCCGCCGCACGCGTCGTTTTGCGGTAAACGGAACTGATCTTGATCTCGACAACCATGGGTACGTGACCGGCCACCAGCTCCAGTACATCTGCAAACAGAGGAATCCGCTCATCTGAC
>JAJPXG010000040.1 GCA_021205565.1 Lachnospiraceae bacterium
AGGCGGCATAAAATGTTTTTCCCGTACCGATATCGCCCCAAAGAAGAAGCCCGTCATTGTTCTTCAAACGCTCCTCCCATGTCTCCACATATTTCTTTGCCGAGCTGATCTGTGGGAGAGTGCCGTCGTCCGTCTCAAAGGTACACTCCAGAAGCTGGCGGTCATGGATGCAGCTCCCTTTCATCCTGCGGATATGCTCCATTTCCTCACGCCGACGGTATTCCGCTGCCTCCCTGTCGCGTTCCGCCTGCCCGCATTTACAGAGGATATGGACGACCATCTCCCTGCCGGCAATCTCAAAGCGCCGCTGCTTCCTTGTATGGCACTTCCCGCAGTAGAGAAGCCCGTCCTCTCCGGTATAGTCATCCGGTTCCTGCGGGAACTCTTTTTCTGCAATCTGCACCAGCAGCTCATTTACCCCGTTCAATAGCTCTCCCCTTTCTCGAAATGGTAATCTTCAAAGCCCTTTTTCTTTCCTGACCTGCGTTCGCGCTGTGAATCCTGCTTCGCCCACTGGCAGATTGTCAGGTAGTGGCTGTCATAGCTGCGCCCAGTCTTTGCCATATAGGAAGAAAAATAGTCGATCTTATCCATGTAATCAGTTGGAAACTGACGTTTCAGGCTTTCATATTCCATATCAGAAAGAGAAACATTCCGGTTGACGCCGTAGAGCAGATGTGCATCTTTCTCTGCATCTTTATCTGGATCTGCTTTCTTCTCTTTTTCTATCTCTTTCTCTGCGTTACAAAGGCGTTTCACATCCGTTACCGAAGTGTTACACTCGCGTTTCAATGTAACGCTTTCCGGTTTTTCTCCCGTCATTTCCAGAGCCTTGCGTTCCCGATATGCCCTGACACGCTGTGCAGAAGCATTCTCTGAACCAATCCCGATCATGTCCGGAAGTTTTGTCATAATCAGTTCGCTGTCGTCCTCCCCGCGTTCCAAAAGATTTATTTTTTCTAAAGCCATTAAAGAAAGCTGGACAGTCATTTTGTTTTCATCCAAAACAAGCGCCAGCTCTTCCTCCATTGTCGGATATAAGCTCTCCATGAAGATAATCCCGTCTGTCCGCAGGCTGACCAACAGCAATTTCAGATAAATAATCAGGATTTTTTCACCCTCCGGCAATGTCCTGATATACTTGATGGAAGGTTGTCGGAAAAACTCCTCGTGGAGCTTCAACCAGTAATACCGCTTATTCTGACCCATGCCCGTATGTCTCCTCCCAAAAAGTTTTAACGCCCTTGATATAAGGACACTCGATATACTCACAGAACCGGTACTTCCAGTCCGGACGGTGATGCGGACAGCAGCCGCATAAGAAATCTTCACGGCACTGTCCATGACCGCCTGGGATCTGGCTCATAACTTTCTCACAGTCCCTGAGTTTTTTGTTGTTTAACAGGCTCACTTCGCATCCCCCTTTTTCATCAGTTTGACCATGCAAAATCCAATACAGGGATGATTCTTCGCATAAGGGCATCCGTCGCAGGGACTTTTCTCTTTCTTCGGTTCCTCCGGCGGCAGGATGTAATAGCATTTATCCTCGCCCAGTTCGCAGCCTTTCTTCTTGCCGCCCCAAAAATAACAATACCTACAGTCTTTCGGCTTATCAGCCGCATACCTGATCTCACTCATGGTTTTCCCTCCAAATCTTCTGAATCTGATCGTCCGCCCAACTCGCAGTCCTGCACAGACACCATGCAGTAAGTGCTGCCAGAAAGCAGACTAATAACAATAAAAGTTTCATGATGATCCTCCATCTGAATCCCTCACTGGTGTGGACAATGAAAGATTCTTTTCGCTGCCTTAGCAGCAAAAGGATATGGCAGAGCCGTAAAACTCTGCCACATAGTTTTTGCTGTTAAAATAACAGTAGAGTTCATTATTCCGATCATATTTGCCGCCCGCCCCCTGATCGCATGGGAACATTCCAACCCGCGCTCGGTCAGCGCGTCACAGGCCGTTTTACCTCCCCGTGGTTCTCACCAGGCTGTCCCCACATACATGGCCGGACAGGAGTATCATTGTCCCGCATAAGTTTCATGGCAATCAGACCATACCATCAGGTCTGTTCGTTATCTCTGGAGATCGCTCGCTGGTGTGTCAGGTCATCGCGGCAGAATATCAGTTGCTCCACCTATGCGGAAAGTAATTGGAATGCTGCATATGCAGTTTTCAAAGATCATTGGGAAGATTTATTTGCCCTCCCATATCTCTTATGGGGACGGGTAATCGCGAATTTGTCCCCTCTCGGAGTAAATTTTTTTAAATTTTTTTTGGAAATTTTTTGAAATGATATTTGAGATGCCCTTTGAAACAAAAAATGGCGCACTCTTCTATGAGTTCGCGCCAAAAATAGACATAAAAAAACTGCTGATGTCTTTATAAACACCAGCAGCAATAAACAACATATATTAAATTCTTATCTTCTGCCTACGATTCTATAGTAATCCTTCATATCGAGAACAAACTTCACATAGGAATCAGGTTCTCTCTGATTTTTGGTTGCCCAAGAG
>JAJPXG010000128.1:0-9532 GCA_021205565.1 Lachnospiraceae bacterium
TTGCGGAAGCGGCGCTTGGGCTGAACCATATTTTCGAGGACGCCGAGAAGGCGGCCATACAGTATTTAAATTCCGTGAAGGCGGCCCGCGGGCCGGCGGAAGCGCAGGCGCAGGAAATTCTGGCAGGCGCCTCACAGCGGGCGGAGAACGTGATGGCGGACGCCGCGAAGCAGGCGGGGGATCTGTTAAAGGCCGCGAAGGAGAAGGAAGAGCGGGCGGACGCGCTGCTCAGGCAGACCGAGGAGGAATGCCGGACGAAGCGGACGGAGACCGAGCAGGCATGCGATGCGAAGGTGGCCGAGACCGAGCAGGAATGTATCGAGCTTTTGGACGAGTCGAAGCAAAAGGCCAGGGACAGGATTGAGAAGGTGAACAGGAAGATCAATCTGCTGATGGATAAATATCCCATGCTCCGGGAATACCTCGAAAAAGAGAATGAGACAGGAGGGGACGGTACGTGACAGAGCGACAGCACAATCTGCGCACCGCGCGGATTCCCAGCGAGGAGGACGTCACGCAGGAGCGGGAGCGGCTCCGCTACAGGAAGCGATACCGCCAGACCATGCGGACCACCATTTACTCGATGATTGTGGTGGCGGCGGTGGCAGTCCTTTTGGCAACGATGTTTCTGCCCGTGCTGCAGGTGTCCGGCACCAGCATGGAGCCGACCTTATCGGACAGCGACATTATCCTTTTAATCAGAACTGATCATTTTGAGACAGGCGATCTGGTGGGATTTTATTATCAGAACAAGCTGCTTTTGAAGCGGGTCATTGGTGGGCCGGGCGACGTGATTGATATCGACGACGAGGGCAATGTATATGTCAATGACGAGCTGATCGATGAACCCTATCTGACTGTGAAGGCCCTGGGCGAGACGGATCTCACATACCCCTATCAGGTGCCGGAGAGCCGGTATTTCGTGATGGGGGACAACCGGGCGACTTCGATTGACTCCCGCAGCAGCGCGATTGGCTGCATTGAGGAAGATCAGATCATTGGGAAGGTTGTTCTGCGGGTGTGGCCGTTTAACAGGATTTCATTGATAAACTGATGATGTAAGGGATTGCGGAGCAATCCACGGTATCATCATACCCTTTGTAGATTTAATCGTCAGATTAAAAATAAATATAGCTTTATGTTAAAAGCGGTCCGGCGAAAAGACCGGGCAGTTTCCGCAAGGATGTGGAGGTAACAGTATGCAGGATCTTGTGACAAAGTATCTGGAAAATTTCAAAATGGAGCGCCGCACGAAGCGCCGGCTGGGAGGCATCCTGCTGGTGCTGGCTCTGGTGGTGACGATGGGTGTGTACTGGCAGTTAAAGCTGACCGGCGCAGCCCTGACCAACGAAAGCTACTGCGGTAAAGAAGAGCACCAGCATAGCGATGACTGCTATGAATGGGTGCTGGTGTGCGGATATGACGACGCGGAGGAATCGGCCGCGGATGCATCGGAAGCACAGACAGAGGCGGAGACCTCTGGCCATACACATACGGCGGAGTGCTATGAGACAGTGACGACGCTGGTCTGCGGCCTGGAGGACACCGAAGGCGAGTCGGAGACGGGCGAAGAGCATACGCATGACGAGTCCTGCTATGTGACGGAGGAGGTCCTGATCTGCGGTCAGGAAGAAACTGCTGAAGAGACCTCCGCTGCGGATACCGCTTCAACCGTTTCTAAGACCGCTCACGTACATACCGAAGCATGTTATGAAAAGGTGCTGGTGTGCGGACTGGAAGAACACACGCACAGCATAGAATGCATGAGCAATGATACCGCGGACGTCGAGACTGCCGCTGATTGGGAAGCGACACTTCCGTCAGATATCAGCGATGACTGGGCCGAGGCCGTTGCGGCGGTTGCGGCAAGCCAGCTGGGCTATACCGAGAGCACTGCAAACTTCGTCCTGGGCGACGACGGCGAGACCCGCCGCGGCTACACCCGCTATGGCGCCTGGGCAGGAAATGAGTATGGCGACTGGGATGCCATGTTTGTCTCCTTCTGCCTGCATTATGCCGGCATTTCGACAGAGGATTTCCCGGAATCTACCGGCGCGTATGCCTGGATCGTCATGCTGAACGAACATGGTCTGTACACGAACGCCTCTGAGTATACCCCTGTTATGGGAGATCTGGTATTTTTCGATACCGATGAGGACGGCAAAGCTGACTGCGTCGGCATCGTAACATCTGTAGATGAAGAAGCAGGGCAGCTGATCGTCATCGAAGGCGACTATGCTGCGGATGCGGACGCCGCTGATGCGGTGTGCGCTAATCAGTATGCCTTAAGCGACAGCCGGATCGTCGGCTTCGGCCTGGTATCCGCCGCACAGGAAGAGAGCGCCGCGGCGGAAGAACTGACCTGGCAGACTCTGACCGTAACCGTAGACGACGTCACGGTCACAGTTTCCGGTATGCTGCCGGAAGGCTCCTCTGTGTCCGCGGAGCAGGTGCCGGTGGAACTGGAAGGCCTGGATGTGCATGTAGCCCTGGAGATTTCTATCCTTTTAGAGGACGGCACCGCTTATGAGCCGGAGGAAGATACGCTGGCTGTTGCCATCGAATCGCCGGAAATCACTTCGTCCGACAGCGTTTACTACGTTCCGGAGGAGGGCTCCCCGGAGAAGGTTACCACCAACGCCATCACTGGCTATGCAGAGTTTGATGCGGAACATTTTTCTACCTATGTGATAGCGGGAGACGAAGATGATGATGGTGACACGACAACCGCATCAATTATTTCGACTACTTATACCGATGCGAGTGGTAATGAGGCTACGCTGACGATTTCTTCGTCCAGCGATACCAGCCTTCTGACTGGGCAGTGGGTCAGTCTTTCCATCACACTTGGTCTCCACGGTAATGTCGATTTGAGCAGTGGGTCTGCCCGGGTCTATCTGACCTCTTCAGATACTGATTTGAGTGTATACGGCAGTACTGGCGGTACGGATGCGTGGACTGTTGACGAAGCAAAACCTTACTATATAACCGGTACTACGACCCAGATATATGTGACCTTGCGCCAGGATGAAAACGGCGCTTACTACTTGGAGATCGACAGCGAGGGTGCCATGCAGGCAGGACAGACCGTGAACTTTAACATGTCTATTGGATACCCGAACGAGACCTCTGACGGCGGCACAGTGACGGTTTCTGGTGCAGTTGGTACATCTACCAGTAGCGGTACGCTTGGTTTTACGTGGACGTACCAAACGGATACCTATGGCGTCACAAAGAAAACAAGCGGAACACCGTCCTTTGTAAGTGACGCGGATGATGACAAAATTTATCTGACCGGACTGGCGTACACGGTCACATCAACAAGATCGTCTGCTTCTTCGTATGGCAAGAACCCTGTTGCGACATTTACATACACGGATACACTGGTCTTGCCTGAGGGCCTCTCCTGGAGGGACGGACTGCTTACTGCAATTAGCAGTGAAAGCTACGGCATCAATGGCAAGACAGTTGAAGTGTATATCGACGGAACAACCTATACTCTTTGTACAGTATCGCCTGGGCAAGACAATTATTTGCAGAACCTTGATGTATCTGTTGTAGGTGACAGTATTGTAGTGACTTGGTCGTTTGCATCAGGAAGTGAACAGTGGGAAACGTCATTCTTGAGTAAAAGCTATACTATCACCTATGGCGATCAGGTGATCGTCTGCGAGACAGGTGAAGACGGCGCGTATTCTGCGGGTAGCTATGATTTAACTAACACGGTGACCGCAGACTATTCCTTCAAACTCACCGAAAGACATCAGACCGCCACCGACGACGCCACCGCCACTGCTACCCTCAGCGAGGGCGCCCTCAAACTGACTAAAACAACCACCGCAGACACCTTCTACATGGGTTCCTCCTATGAATTCACCATCACGGCGGAAAACCCCGAGGCCATGCCCTATAGCGGACTGGCGCGTATTGAAGACAGGCTTGATGACTGGTTTTACATCGAGCCGGACGAGATGGAAAGGCTGCTTACCGAATATAGCGACAGCCTGACTATCACGATCAGCAAAGCAACGCTTTACGATGCTGTAAGCGAAACCGTGACCGATGTATACGGCGATGGTACTAAGACAGTTACTCAGCAGGAACAGGGAATAGGTACGACCTACACGGGAGAAAAGTATGGTTCGGGTACACTGATCAGCTCCGACAGCGTAAAGTCTGCCACGGAAACTATCAACCTGTATAGGGATCAGGCAGACGGCTTGATTTACATGTCTGTGGGAACTGATCTTTATACCATCGGGGAAGGCGAAAAATATACTTCCCTCTCCGCCGCATTGGATGCCATTGGCTACTATGTGACCAATGCGACAACCTACACCCTACGGTGGGATCTGGGTGAGGATTACACACTGAACGGAAGCACCAAGCTGGAGTATACCTACACTGCCACGGTGAAGGACACCTTTATGCGGCTGATCGGCGATCAGTTCTACGACTTGAACCAGAGCAGCAGCGAATACTGGACGCAGGACAATGTTTTGGTAGGTGGAACCGCCACCAACACCGTGAGTGCTTTAGACGAAAATGATGAGTCACTTAAAGAGGCCGAAGTGAGCGGAAATGTTTACCGCGACTTTGTCCTGACCAAAGGCTATATGGTTTCAGACAGTTCACTCACCACCGGCAGTATTGTAACCTATACGGTGAATGTGAAGCATGAGGGAACAGCCTCCTATGATGCCCTCCCCCTGGTGGATCAGCTGGCCGATGGCCAGATTCTTCTGGTGCCTGTCTCTGAGAACAGTAGCAACAGTTCTTTGGACGGGTTAGACACGACAACAGTGAATGGAATTAAATATTATGTCCTGGACCAGGCGGGTACCTATGAGAATGTCAAAATCAATTCCGATGTGACAGCGAATAGAATCGTCGTGAAAAGCGACGGTTCGACCCTGATTTACTGCTATCTTGTAGTAAAGGGTGAAGGGACGACAAGCATCAAATATACCACCCTGGTGGACGCTGCGGATGCCAGCGGCTTCTCGCTGAAAAACCAGGTCTGGCTGAATGACCACGAGACTCATCGGCTTTATGCGGAAACCTCTGTGGATGGCAGTGTGCTGAGCATCGATAAGCACATCGTGCCGGAGAAGGGCAGCTCGCCTTCCGAGGACGGTACGGTTACCAGTTCGATCCTGTCTGGCGGTGGCGAAGTCGTCACCTATCGTTTGGAGCTGAAAAACAACAGCGACACTGAGATCACCATCACCGGAGACAACGTATATGACACACTGCCGGTGAACGTCTCCGGCGATCTCTGGAATGCGGATGCAGACATCAAAATTTCCGTTGTGCTCTCTGAGTCTGCAGAAGTGACCGGCAACTGGGCCACAGACTGGAGCGTCACCACCGTCGAGCCGGGCAGCGAGAGCACAGAGAATCCTGATGCTACCCAGTGCTACATCGTGTGGGCCAGCAGCGATACTCTCACCTTCACCGGCAGCGTGTACATCTATGTAACGCTGATATATCCGGATGGAGAAGAATGGACCAGCTATTATAACGCCTATCGGTCTACTACACTGAAAAATACTTTCCATGCTTATGCACTGGAGTCCGAGGTCGCTCATTCCATCAGCACAGCAACCAAAGCGACCCTCTTTAAGGGAGTTTACGCCACCGGTCTGGCGACTAATAAGACATACTTAGCAACGTTCTACTCCGGTGCCTCTGAAAATTCTCTGACCTACTACACCAACGACTCCGCTGGTGAGTACGGCTATGTGCAGTATTATGTGGTGCTGTACAACGAGGGTCCGGTCAATCTCTATCTGCAGGATATGACAGATACCCTTCCGGATGGGTTCAGCTATATAAGCAGCAGCGCGGCACCTGCTGCGGATATTGCCGTGTATAATACCGCTGGTGAAGTAATGGAGGTGGTCACGGGTTACACGGTGATGGGAACCGCTTCATCCGGAACGGTCACCTTCACTCTGTCGGGAGGCAATTTGTGCCAGGATACTTCCAACAGTATGTATTACCTGGAGCCTGGCCAGGCCATCGTCTTCACCTACAAGGTGCTGACTGGCGCTTATTTAAACACCAGCAACACCGAAACCAACACCATCTCCATGCCCTTCTATGACTACACGTCAGGTGGCCTGACCCTCAGTGACGATGTCAGCGGGGAAACCGTCACCGGCGACTGGTATGATGCGGCGACTGACCCGAAAAACGACGGCGACTGCGAGATCGTGACAGAGGAGGACGATGACGGCAACACCACCTATTCGCTGACATCTACTGTTAATGTGTACCGCAACCAGATCCGCCCCGGTATCACGAAATCGGCGACGACCGATAAGGCCACAGAATCGGATACGATCACCTGGAAGGTTACCGTAACCAACGACGGCGAAAGCACTATGGCAGGTTACTATATCTATGATGTAATCAAAGATCCCTATACCTTTACAGGCTCGCTGACCTACACCGTGTATGATTCGGAGGGGAACTCGACAACATACACTATCGGGACGCTGTCGATGTCAGATGATCTTAGTACACTCAGAATTTACGGGTATACTGGTAGTACTGGTAGTACATCTACTAGATCCCTTAGTGAATCTGCTAAAGAAGTGTATGCGTATGTTGGGAGTACCTATAGTACCAGATATCTGGTAGAACTGTCCGCATGGAAGAACTCGGATGGGAATTGGGTGTTGTGCGTCTATTTCCCGACTTATACAAGCACCAGCGGGTATAAAGACAGAACCAGCAGGGCGTTTGCCATTCCCTCCGGCGGCAAGGGCATCCTCACCGTCAGCACAAATAACACGGGTACGTCTCAAAACATGATCCTCACCAATGACGCGTATATCGTTCCTGATCAGTCGTTTGAACGGTATCACGTCGGTGACGGCGTCGAGATCCCTGCAGGAAGCGGTGACCCCATTGTGGGCAATGATCACGCGGTGGAAGCCGAAGCCATGGTTCCAATCAACTACGGCTACGCCACCACCTCCAGCAAGTCGGTTGCTGAGATAGATGAAGATGGAAACGTGAAAGGAGAAGCAAGCTCTTCCGGTTCCCTTGACAGCCTGCAGTTGACCAGCAGCGACAGTATCATCCGCTACACGTTAAGCGTCACAAATGGCAATAAGGAGATGACGCAGCTCGTGCTGGTAGATACCCTGCCCGAGCCGGATGACACCGACCCCCTGACCACTGCCCAGCGGTACAGCGACTTTACCGTGTCGCTGGCTGATGACCCCGATTTTGAGGTGGTAGTGACAGCCGCGGACGGGACTGTGCTTTATACCCTCACTGAGGATAATTACACGGTTGTATATTCCGACGAGACCTCTTTCTCAGCAGATGATTTGAACGGCACCGACGAGAGTAAGTGGTTTTCGACCAAATCGAGCAGAACCCGTTCCTTCCGCGTTACGCTCGTCTTTGATAAAAACTTTACTTCCATTCCGGCGAATGCCACAGTGACAGTGGCCTTTAGTGCAAAGATAGATGGCACGGCGACAGATGGTGTTGCCTGGAACAGCTTCAGTTACCTTTATTCCAGTGAAACGTCTACCGGAAATGAAGCCCATGAAGCTACGGCTACGCCGATTCCGGTAGGTATCAAGGCTCCTAACATTCCTGTCCTGGCAAAGCAGGTGCTGGATGCAGACAACAACACTGTGTCACTGACAAATGAAACAACATATTCCTTCCTGATTTATCAGGGAGATACCTTGACCGATGTAGATACATCTGATATACAGGCACTGTATAAAGCTTTGTCTGAAGATGGCTACACATTCACCGAGGTATCACTGACTGTGGCAGCAGGAAAAGGAACCACCAGCAAGACCCTGGAAAACTTGGTTCAGTATACAGCTTCTGTTGACAGTGAGGGCGTGTATAACGCCACCGCAGGAACGACGGACTGGACCTGGACCAACAATACAAGCTACACCATCGTGGAGCTGACCCAGGATGCAGATTACCCGTTCCATACCTGGAGTGATAGTAGTGATACATACACCACCAACTCCTGCACCTTCACTTACAGCAACAGCTCAGTCCTGACACTGACCTGTTCGAACCAGGAAGTAACCTACGATCTTCCCAAGACCGGCGGCACCGGCACAGGGCTCTTCACCCTGCTCGGCCTGATGCTTTGCGGTGGGGCGGCGATGCTGCTCTTCTTCCGGAGAAGATGGGTATGATACTTTAAACAGAAAAACAGAAATGCATCATAAGAGAGGCGGGAGGATATTTCCGCCTCTTTTATAAACCAGGGGGCAGTTCCTTTCCTTCATCAGCCATGCCTGAGCCTTCAGACAGCAATCGTTCAGACTCGCAGAGTCAGTGTGTCGTTACTATTCAAGGCTCTCCTCTTCGAGACACCTTTCGGGTGCACAGCACATGCGCAAAAGCATCCGCTTCGCGTCTGTTCCCGTGAATAGTAACACTGTGTTCCGTACAAATTTCAAAAAGAACTTGCATTTCATGCGAAATCATGATAACATGTATTTCGTCGTTGAGATTGCGGACGACTTTTGGAAACGCGCAATTCCCGCAAGGGATTTTTGGACCTTTAGCTCAGCTGGTTAGAGCAACCGGCTCATAACCGGTCGGTCCTGGGTTCGAGTCCCCGAAGGTCCACTCGAGATGATATCTGGCCTGGTGGCTCAGTTGGTTAGAGCGCCGCCCTGTCACGGCGGAGGTCGTGGGTTCGAGCCCCATCCGGGTCGTTTGAGACGGGTCACAGTCAGACTGTCGCTCCTGTTTCTTTATTTTATTTTTTATACGCCGGCGTGGCGGAACTGGCAGACGCACAGGACTTAAAATCCTGCGAGACTAAACCCTCGTACCGGTTCGATCCCGGTCGCCGGCACTATCAGGACAGAGCAGAGATATGGATGATATTTCTGCTCTGTCCTTTTTATGTGCGGACAATTGCAGAAAAGAAGGTGATCAGATACAATTTGATGTTTGCGGGCAGAAAGTGAATAAGCACACGAAATAATGGTATTGCTTTTGTGTGACCAGGCGGTGACAGGATTCGGGATTTGCTTCGGTATACTTTGATCAGGAATGCCACCACAGAGTCACGCGGAGAAATACATATGGGCCAGCAGAAGATCATATTGGATATTCCCATGGGAGAAAATATCAGAGAACTCAGGAAACAGAAGGGCATGAAGCAGACGGATGTCATTATACAGATGCAGCTTCACGGCAGTATGATGTCCAGAAGTACCCTGGCCAATATTGAGACCTGCCGCAGAAATATCAAGGCCAGTGATCTCACAATCATGACAGAGATATTCGACACGGATTATGCCACTTTTTTTGAAATGAAATCAGAAAAAACTTAGCGGGAAAGGTCTTTTTTGGAACCTTTGGATGTGGTATCATAAGTCATGGAGCGGTCGGGCGCATTTTTGTGGCGCTTTACAAACCGACGCTTTGAAAACTATGAATATACATGGAGATTCCGGGATATATGAAAAAGACACGCATCCTCCTTCTGGGAGATCTGCACGGATATATGACCGCCACG
>JAJPXG010000128.1:9542-17513 GCA_021205565.1 Lachnospiraceae bacterium
TGAAAGACCTGGCCCCGGACGAGGTGTGGTTTTTAGGCGACGCGGGCGGCAAGGGGCCGGAGAATGCAAAGGCCTGCGACTGGGTGCGGGAGCACTGCCAGTATTTTGTGGGCGGCAACTGGGATTACGGGATCGCCGGGGACTGGCAGGCACCGTTTTACCAGGAGCAGCTTGGCAAGGAACGGCTGAAGTGGCTTCGGGATCTGCCGCGCGAGCTGGAATTGACGGTCAGCGGGATCTGTTTTCGCGTGTTTCACGGGAGGCCTGTGACGCCGCAGTTTCAGGGCTTCGACACAGAAGAGGCTCTTTTGCCTTATTTTCAGGCAAATGGTAAGACCTATGGCGGGCTGATTTCCGCGGATACGCACCGCCCGTATGTCAGGGTGCTTCAGGACGGATACCTGATCAATACCGGCAGCGTGGGCAATAGTCACGGTGTGCCGAAGGCGCATGCGCTGCTGATCGAGGGCGTGAAGGACAGCCTTTCCCCGGCGCCGCTTTCTTTTTCTGTGATCAGCGTGCCTTATGACAATGAGGCGGAGGTTGCCGCGGCCAGGCGGTATCCGGATCTGCCCCGTTTAGAGGCATATATCAGCGAGATCCGCACCGGCGTTTATTCACGGTGGGGGATGTAGGAAACTCATTTTCATAAAAAAAGAATCATTTCCTTGTGGGATGTAAAAACGTGCAGTATACTAAGGAAAAGCTGCCGCGAGATTATCCGCTCAGGCTGGGCAAAGGCCAGATGAATTGTGGACGGAGCGGTTGATAAAAAAGCGGGACACAGGGCGGTTAGAAACTGTCCTGATAAAAGAACGGAGGAAAAGGGGTATATGTTTTCAGAGCAATGTTATGATTGGGGCAGTAAACGGTCCACCATCCGCGAGCTGTTCGAGTACGGCAAGCAGCGGGCGGCCATCGTGGGGCCGGAGAATGTATATGATTTCAGTCTGGGCAATCCGACGGTGCCGGCGCCGGACGAGGTGACGCAGGCCATTCGGGAGATTCTGGCCACGGAGACTTCCGTCCAGATCCATGGCTACACGTCAGCCCAGGGCGATGTGAATGTGAGATCCGCCATCGCGGAATATTTAAACCAGACCTACGGCACGCATTTTCATGCGGATAATTTTTACATGACCTGCGGCGCGGCCGCTTCTCTTTGCATTGTTTTCCATGCGCTGGTGGAAACGCCCGAGGACGAGATTATCGCTATCGCGCCTTATTTTCCGGAATATAAGGTTTTCGTGGAGGGCTCCGGGGCGAGGTTTGTGATGTGCGAGCCGGACATGGAAAATTTCCAGATTGATATCGAGGCACTGGGAGAGAAAATCAACGCGCACACGAGGGCGGTGATTATCAATTCTCCCAATAATCCCTCCGGCGTGGTGTACACGGAGGAGACGATAAAAGAGCTGGCCGCTCTGCTTTCAAAGAAGGAGGAGGCGTTCGGACATCCGGTTTATCTGGTCACGGACGAGCCGTACCGGGAGATCGTCTACGATGGCATTCAGGTGCCCTTTGTGACGAAATATTACCGCGACACCCTTGTCTGCTATTCCTACAGCAAGTCTTTGTCCCTGCCGGGCGAGCGCATCGGCTATATCCTGGTGCCGGACGAGGCGACAGACAGCCGCCGCCTGTATCTGACCGTCTGCGGCGCGGGCCGCAAGCTCGGTTATGTCTGCGCGCCCAGCCTGATGCAGCAGGTTGTCGCCCGCTGCCAGGGGAAGGTGGGAGATATCAATGCTTACAAGGTGAACCGCGATATTCTGTACGAGGGACTGCGCGCCTTAGGGTATGAGTGCGTGCATCCGGACGGCGCTTTTTACATGTTTGTGAAGGCGCCTGGCGGGGATTCCGAGGCGTTTTCTGAGAAGGCGAAGGAGTTTGACCTGCTTTTGGTTGCGGCGGACGGCTTCGGCTGCCCGGGCTATGTCCGGGTGTCCTACTGCGTGGATAAGGACATGATCGAGCGGTCCATGACGGCGTTTGCGAAGCTTGCAGACGCATATCGCTGATCACAGTCTGAACAGAAAATAAAAGGTCCGTGAAATGAGAATGCAGCTCTCGTTTCACGGACCTTTTTGTGCTACAGTTTACCGCCCGCCGGAGGCTGAGGCGTCTGGCTTTTTGTACGACATGATAATATAGCGAATGCTCGTCACAGCAAGGATCCCTACTGCAATCCCCGTGGCGGCCAACGCGGTCTCGGCACCGTAGTAGGTGAAGGCTTCCTGGTCCTGCCAGACCATGCTGCGCATGGTGTAATAGAGCGTGCCGCCCGGCACCAGGGGCATGATATGGGACATCATGAAGAGCGTGGAGGGCGCCTTGCGCCACCGGGCGTAGAATTCCGCCAACGCGGTGCAGAACATAGCGGCGATCATATTGGAGAGAAGCGTGCTGGCGGTGTAGTGCATGAGCAGCAGGTAAATGCAGTAGCCCGCGGCGGAACCCGCCATCACATACGGGACCTTATCTTTTCTTAAATTAAATAACAGCGCAAAGCCGACCGCGCCCAATGAGGCGCTGATGACCTGGATGATAACGGATATCATTTCTGCCTCCTATACCTGAAAAAGAATCATGGACAGCACGAAGCCGCAGGCGATGAAAACCGCGATTAAAAGGCTGTTGACCAGCCGCAGCGTTCCCGACACAATGTCGCCGGTCATCAAATCCCGCAGGGCGTTGGTCAGGGCCAGGCCCGGGATCAGAAGCATCACGTTGCCGATCATGATCATATCCATCTGCACCGGAATCGGGGAAATATGCAGGATACAGGCCCCCACGCCGCAGGCGAAGGCCAGGATAAAAATACGGATCAGCTGATTGTCCAGCCGCCGGTCCACGTTTCTTTTCAGATAAAATATGTAGATGGAGATGAGGCCGCTGAAGAAGGCGTCGATCCAGGTGCCGCCGAACATGATGGCGAAAAACGCGGCCGCCATGATGTAGCCGAGCAGCAGCTTGGACGGATTGGGCTTCTCCGCCTTGATATCCGCGATGCGCCGTGTGATGTCCTCATATTCAGGGTGGTTGGCACAGATGTAGCGGGAGAGGGTGTTTAAATCCTCTAAGACGGTGAAATCATTGGAGGTGGTCAGGACGCGCCTGGTCTGGGTGATGATTTCAGGACCGCCCTCCTCGTGCGGGCAGGAGCTGATATCCATGCTGACAAAGATGGCGTTCATGTAGGAGGTTACGTCCACGCGGCATTCATAGTAGCTTCTGCAGATACGGCTGACGGTGTCCTCCACGCGGACGGTTTCCGCGCCGCTGATGAGCATTTCCTCTCCGATATCGAGCGCCGAGCGCACTACGAGTTCGGGCTTCATGAGCATTCTCCTTTGAATGAAAAAGTGGTTGTCGGGAACGGCTGTACAAAACAAAAGCAGCCGGCTTTCAAGCCGACTGCCCGTACTACGTGCGTTAGAGGATTCGAACCCCCGGCCTTTTGGTCCGTAGCCAAACGCTCTATCCAGCTGAGCTAAACGCACACGCATGAGTTCCCTCACAGCAAAATATATATTAGTACAAATCATTTTTTTTGTCAACTGGAAAATGAAAGATTTTATGGGAATGGGTTTATGAGAATGGGTTAAGGGCACGTTACTATTCGCGGTCCTCCGCCCGCATGCGCAAAAGCATCCGCTCCGCGTCTGGCGTCGCAAAAAGCGCGACTCATCTTTTTGCTTATGTGGGTGGAGTTCCTGCTTCGCAGGCTCATCGGAAAATACAATCAATCTCTTACGTGCGAGCACGACGCTCTTGCTTGTATTTCCCGATGGCCGCGATTAGTAACTTGGGTGAGTCAAATCTGAAATCTTTCTAAAGACTTCCTGTGTTCGATTGACCAAAGGAGATGATTTGTTTATACTGGGAGCGTGTTAAAAATAACGCATGTCGGAGAACTCGGCTTCATGACCAAACAGGAATTTATTGACAAATTGAAAAGCGCGTTAAACGGCCAGGTTTCGGATGGCGTCATCTGGGAGAACGTCCGCTTTTACGAGCAGTATTTTGACGACCAGTGCGCAAAGGGACTGAGCGAGGAAGCGGTCTGTGATAAGATCGGTTCCCCGAAGCTGATTGCCAAAAGCATCGTGGAGGCGGAGAAGCACGAGACGGAATTTATCAATGAGGACAGGGCAGAATTTGTGGACGAGGAGCCGAAGCCATTTCGACAGGGAAGATCCCGCTTTACTGTGCACACGAGACGATTGCCGGGCTGGCTTGCCGTGGTCATCGGTATTCTGATTTTCCTGCTGCTGATGCGGCTGATATTTACCGTGTTCCGCGCTCTGATCCCGGTCATCGTGCCGGTTGTACTCATTGTGATCGCCTACAGAGCAATCAAAAAATTTATTGCGGGAATGTAGGAGAGAGGCGTATAAAATCATAATTGGCGGACATACTACCCTTGTAACGCAAAGCCCCGCGTCGGCAGTCTTTTGCAACAGACAGGCTTTCAGGCCGGCTGATTGGCAGACAGACGCTGCGGACTGTGGGACAGGCTCCCCGCGTATGCGGGAATATTCAAAACAGGAGGCAGACAAATGTCCAACCAGGAGAATTCCAATTACGAGAATCAGCAGAATCAGCAGAACAAGCAGGAGAACAGCTCCAGGAACAGCTCGAAGAACTCTTCCGAGAAAAATCAGGAAAAGAATACTTCCTCTCAGAGCAGCAAAAACTGCAAGTAATCTGCAAAGAGCATACAAAGGCAGGGGCGCCCGACGGGCGCCCCTTTTGCGCGTACCAAAACGGTGCTTGACAGATTCCCGCCGGATTTGTATTATAAATGGGATGAAAACGATGGAACTGATGGCTCCCTGCCACTTCGGCATGGAGTCCGTATTAAAAAAAGAAATTACAGATTTAGGCTACGATGTGACGGAAGTGGCGGACGGCAGAGTGACTTTCACAGGGGACTGGGAGGCCCTGTGCCGGGCCAATATCGGACTGCGCACGGCGGAGCGGATTTTATTAAAGGTCGGCAGCTTTCACGCGGAGAGCTTTGAGGAACTGTTTCAGGGGACGAAGGATTTGCCCTGGGAGGACTATATCCCCGTGGACGGCCGTTTCTGGGTGACGAAGGCGGCCAGCGTCAAGAGTAAGCTGTTCAGCCCCTCCGACATCCAGTCCATTATGAAAAAAGCCATGGTGGAGCGCTTAAAGGGCGTCTACGGCATCTCCTGGTTTCAGGAGACGGGCGCGGACTTTCCGGTCAGAGTCTTTCTATATAAAGACGAGGTCAGCGTGACGCTTGACACCACCGGCGAGAGCCTGCATAAGCGCGGCTACCGGAAGCTTTCGGCCAAAGCACCTATTGCGGAGAACCTGGCAGCGGGCCTGATCATGCTGACGCCCTGGCACGGGGACCGGATTTTAGTGGATCCCTTCTGCGGCAGCGGCACCATTCCGATTGAGGCGGCGCTGATGGCGGCGCATATGGCGCCCGGCATGCACAGGAGCTTTCTTTCGCAGAGCTGGACGCATCTGCTTGAGAAGCGCGTCTGGGACGACGCGTACGAGGAAGCACGGGAAGAGGTCTCTCTTATAGACTGCGATATTCAGGGCTACGACATCGACCCGAAGATGGTGGAGATCGCCAGAGCCAACGCAAAGGCGGCGGGCGTGGAGGAGCTGATTCATTTTCAGGCCAGGCCTGTCAGCGCCTTAAGCCACAGCAAAAAATACGGCTTCATCATCACAAACCCTCCCTATGGCGAACGCCTGGAGGACAAGGAGACGCTGCCGGCGCTGTATCTTAAGCTCTGGGAGCGCTATCAGAGCCTGGACAGCTGGAGCTTATATTTCATCACCTCCCTGGAGGATGTGGAGAAGACTCTGGGCCGCAAGGCGGACAAAAACCGTAAAATCTACAACGGTATGATTAAAACCTATTATTATCAGTACATGGGACCGAAGCCGCCCAGGAAGAATCGGGAGCAGATTTTGACACATAACAATTTGCAGTAACAGATACAGCACAGAAGGCCGGATAAAGCCGGATCGAGGGGGCAGCGATTGATTGACAGAATTATTTTTGCAACAGAAAACGCGGGAAAAATCCGGGAAGTGAAGGCCATCCTGGCGGACCTGGGACTGGAAGTGTTATCCTTGCGGGAGGCGGGGCTTACCACAGATGTCGTGGAGGATGGCGACACGTTTGAGGCGAACGCCATTTTAAAGGCGAAGGCGGTGAACGGCGATGCGCATACCATTGTCATGGCGGATGACTCCGGTCTGGAAGTGGATGCGCTCCATGGAGAGCCGGGCGTCTACAGCGCCAGATATCTGGGCGAGGATACCTCCTACCGGGTCAAAAATCAGGCGATTATCGACCGCCTGGCCGGGAAGAGCGGGACGGAGCGCAGCGCCCGTTTCGTCTGTGTGATTGCGGCTGTGCTGCCGGGCGGCACGGTACTGACGTCCAGAGGCACGATTGAGGGCGAGATCGGCTATGAGGAGCGCGGCGAAGGTGGCTTCGGCTACGATCCTATTTTTATGGTACCGGATCTTCACCGTTCCACGGCGGAGCTGACAGCGGAAGAAAAAAATGCAATCAGCCACCGCGGCCGGGCGCTTGCGGACATGAAAGAAAAACTTCGGGGGCTTTTATGAGAATTCTGATCTGTTCTGACAGCCACGGCAGGCATGCCGCCCTGATCAGGGCAATTGAAAAGGAAGGACCGCTGGACATGGTGATCCACTGCGGCGATATCGAGGACGGCGAGCAGCTGATCCGCGAGGCGGCGCACTGTCACCTGGAGGCGGTGGTGGGCAACAACGACTATTTCAGCGATTTGCCGCGGGAGACGGTATTTGAGCTCGGCGGCAAGAAGGTGTGGCTGACGCACGGCCATAATTATTTCGTATCTCTCGGGATTGAGCGCCTCAGGGAAGAGGCCGTCCGTAAAAAAGTAGATGTGGTCTTTTTCGGCCACACGCACAGACCCTTTCTGGAAGAGCAGGACGATATTCTCTTCATCAACCCGGGCAGCATCAGCTATCCGCGCCAGATTCCCCGCAGAAACAGCTATGTCATGCTGACCATCGATTCAAACGACCACTGGAAGCTGGAGCAGAAATACATCTCCTGAACACTTTATTCACGTCGTTTCTTTTTTAAGGACGCCCTTCAGGTGCCCTGCATACGCCAAAGCGTCTGCGGAGCGTTTCTTTGGTCCTTTGCGGGAAAATAAAAAAAGTGCTTGCATATTCCGCGAAAATGTGTATAATAATAAAAGTGTTCCGCACAACAGCATATAGCGCTATCGCCAAACGGTAAGGCAACGGACTCTGACTCCGTCATTTTCCAGGTTCGAATCCTGGTAGCGCTGTTAAAAGGACCCCGGAGGATTTCCTTCGGGGTATTTTTATGTGCTGAAATGCCTGTATTTAAAGGATTCCTGAAAGGTTAGAGCTAAAAAGAGAACCGATCCGGCTGGCAGTGTCTTTTCCGGGAAAAGTCGGATTTTTACGGAAAAATCGGCAGTTTTGAAACGGATAGGTCAATTTATAGGTCAATTTGAAATGCGGATTTTTCCTTTAAATACGGGGGATTTACGGTGGAATAGGTCAATCTGTTGGTATTTGTTGAAATAGTTTAGAGCAGATAGTATAATTTCAATAGAATATTTGTGCGGGAGGAAATCTGATGGCTACTGATTATAGGAAACAAATTGAGAAAGATGCTTCAGCAGCAAAGAGTTTGGAGCCGGCTGAAAGAAAGAAGGTGAGAGAAAGGCTTCAAGTTAAGGTTGGAAAGGAGCCGATGACTGTTAAGGAAGTAGCTGCATGGATTGAATTGACAGATAGAGATGGAGAATCTTTCACTGTGATCGAAAAAACCATAAAAAATTATATTAATTCTCTCTGTAAGATGAGGAAAGAACTGAAAATTGAATATTTTAAGAATGATCAGGGAGAGTACATTATTAAGCCGGAAATACAGGGACT
>JAJPXG010000045.1 GCA_021205565.1 Lachnospiraceae bacterium
GATGAAAACGGGCATAAGATTGTGGTAATACCTGATATTATTTTCAAGAGCAAACGAAATATCAGGTGGTCCGAGGTGGAAAAATATCTGTAAAAAAATGTCGGACAAATTATTACCATTGCTGAAACAAATGACATAGTTTACATAGGTAAAAATTTCCCCGATGAATTTAAAGGGTCAAACTATACAAGATCTCTGAAAAATGCGATTGCAAAGGTAAAAGCAAATGCCGCGCAGGGAATTCCGGAAATGTTGGCAATTGCTACGGAAAAGCGTTTTAACCCCAATAAAAAGGACAGGCATTCTTCCGATGCAGGAAAAGGATGGTATTATTACACGACACGTTTTGCTTTACCGATTTACGATAATGAAATCAAGACGGATGTTTACAATATATACTCCGCCTGCCTGCTTGTGAACTGTACAGCATTTGGAAAGTTCTACCTGTACGACCTTGTAGACATCAAAAGAGAAGCGAGCACCCCACTCAAGAACTACATAATAGCCGAGTGGTAAAAAAACCCGCTTCTCTTGAAAAAGACTTTATCATTTATTTTGAAATCTGTCAATAACAGATTTCTCATTTCTACAAAAGATCAAACGTACCATATCGGTACAAATTACCGCAACTTACTTCCGCCCCACGGCGGAGCAGACTACGGCGCAGTCTATGAAGGGCGCCAGGAAAAAGACGATGTTCTAAGGCTCACTCTGGCGATCGGCGATATTTTAAGCAACAACGGAATCAATGTCTTATATACGAGGACAACGGACATTTATGAGACGCCAACGCAGAAGGCAGAAAAGGGAAATGCCGCTGACGCGGATTATTTTGTCTCCATTCACAGGAACTCCAGTCCAATTCCAGGACAGTATACAGGCGTAGAAACTTTGGTTTACTCCAGGAACACCCGCGCGGCCATTATGGCTGAGAATATAAACACCCGGCTGGAAGCCATCGGCTTTGCCAATCAGGGAGTCAATGAAAGGCCGAACCTTGCGGTGCTGCGCCGCACTTATATGCCGGCCGTTTTGGTGGAGGTAGGATTTATCAATAATGAGCAGGATAACGCCCTCTTCGATCAGCGATTTTACGAAGTGGCGAACGCGATTGCGGAAGGAATTCTGGAGAGTATTTAGCCCATCATTCCGTACACAGCTCAGGATTGAAAACAGATCAATGTGCAACAAAAACCCGCGCATTCCCCTGCTTTACCAGGGCAATGCGCGGGTACCATCTTTGATGTTATTTCTTAATATTATTTTTCTGTTAAGAGACCGTCCCCGTTCTTTGCATGCAGCACATACCAGAGGCTGCCGGCCAGGCAGACAGAGGAATAGGTGCCACAGACAATACCGATCATCAGCGGCAGGGCAAATTCCCGGATGGAGGTCACTCCCCAGATATACAGGCAGGCCACCATGACAAACGTCGTCAGCGAAGTGAAAATACTCCTGGAAAGCGTCTGCGTGACGGAAGTATTGATAATATCGGGAAGCTTCGCGTTCTTTTTGGCTCCCGCCATGCTCTCACGGATCCGGTCAAAAATCACGATGGTAGCGTTGATGGAATAGCCTACGATCGTCAGAATACAGGCAATGAAGGTGTTGCCCACCGTTATTCTGGAAACAGCGTAAAATCCAAGAACAATCAGCACATCATGCACCAGTGCCGCCACGGCGCTCAAGCCAAAGCGGATATCGCGGAAACGGAAACGAATATAAACCAGCATGCAGACAACTGCAACCACAACCGCAATCACCGTCTCCTGTCTGGTCTCTGAACTGATGGTAGAACTGATCGTCTCCGAAGTGATCAGCTCCTCATTGACTCCGTATTGATCCACCAGTGCGGCACGGATTTCCTCCCGTTCCTCCTGCGTGAGCGTAACCGTCTTGATAACGACCTCCTCACCGCCGTCCACAACCTGCACCTGAACAGAACCGCTGTCAATGACCTCCTCAAAGAGCGGCACAATCTCCTCCTCCACCCATTCAAGCGTTACACTTTCCTCAAAGGTAATGCTTGTGGAGGTACCACCGGAGAATTCCAGACCAAAATTCAGGCTGCCTTCTCCGTTCGCGCCGTGAAATACCATAAAAGCCAGGCCTGCCGCGATCAGCACACCGCTGAGCGCAAAGAATATGCGTCTTTTTCCCAGGAAATCAATCGTCTTATGCGTTTTCCCGACGCCGTACCACTTCGCATCTCTGAATCCGATTGCATAAAAAGCATTCACCAACAGTCTGGTAATCACCAGAGACGTAAACATAGACAACGCAATGCCCAGCATCAATGTCTGTGCGAAACCTCTGATCATGCCGCTGCCCATGACCATCAGCACCAGTGCTGCAATCAGGGTGGTCACGTTGCCGTCCAGAATGGCGGAAAAAGCTTTTTCAAAGTCGCTGCGGATGGAGCCTTTCACTGTTTTACCGAGAGCCAGTTCCTCCCGAATTCTGGCAAAAATGATCACATTGGCGTCCACAGCCATGCCGATCGACAGAATAATACCCGCCACACCAGGCAGTGTCAGCGTCAGATCAAAGCCGTGAATCAGCACCACAACGGCCGGTACATACATGCACAGCGCCAGCCCCGCACAGAAGCCCGGCAGGAAATAGACGGCAATCATGAACACAATAATAATGACCAGGCCGACAGCTCCCGCCTGAATACTGCGTGTGAGCGCCTCGCCGCCCAACTGCGCGCCCACGACTTTATTATAAACCTCTTCCAGTTCCAGACTCAGTCTGCCGATCCGGATCGTACTGGCCAGCGCCTCCGCCTCCGCGTAGGAAGACATGCCGGAAATCTGCGCAACCCCCGCAGTGATTGCGCTGTTGACGCTGGGAACGCTCTTGAAGGAACCGTCATAATAAATACCAATGCTCTCCTTGCCGGCCGCCTTCTCGGTCGCAACGGCAAATTTTTCCGCTCCTTCGTCCGTCAGCGTCAGTTCAACAATATACTCCGTGCCAGAAGTGCCGGAATAGGTGCCCGCCTGGGCATCAGCTATATCTGTGCCGTACAGAACGATGGATCCGTCTTCCTCCAGCTCCTCAATCGTCTTGGTCAGCGCGTAATAATAGGTCGTGCTGCCACTGGAATAATTGTAATTGCCGTTCTCATCCACACCCTCAACGAGCGTGTAATTTTCATTGCCGTCTGAATCGGTCTCAGCGATGAAATACAATGCGCCCGGCCGCCCTAACTCTGCCAGAATCTCATCCGCATTGGTAATTCCCGGAATCTCAATGCTGAAACGGTCATCGCCCTCCTGATAGACAATCGCCTCCGTGCTGTACTGCTGCACACGGTCCTCAAGCTTTTTCTTCGTATCGGACATGTCCTCAACGCTCGGCGTCTCATCTCCGACCACCTGGTAGGTAATGCTGACGCCGCCGGCCAGGTCCAGGCCCTGCTTGATGTTGGAGGCAGAGGAGCCCACGGCCGTAAAACCGATGAGCGCCTGATAACACAGGACAGCAATCAGAACAATAATGGCAATAATTGCCAGATAACCCTGCTTTTTATTCAGATGATTCATATCGGTTATCCTCCACGCCAATCAATCGCGGCACTCCCGCATGCCATCTGCAGTCTGCGTACCCTGATTGTTCTCACACAGATCCTGGCAGCCGTCACACTGCTCCTGACCGCTCTCATCCTGCCCGTTCTCATCAGATGCGTCCATCTGAGCGATCGCAGCCTTCATCATGATCGCACACTCAATCCGCTTCCGCTGCAGCTCGCAGCCTGTATCATAAGCGTCATGAATATCCCCATGGAAATTAAAGGAGTTCGCCGCACAGCCGCCGCTGCAGTAATATTTTGCGAAGCATTCCCTGCACTTGGGCTTGGCGTAAACATTGCAGCACTTGAACTCGTCCACGATATCCTGCCGTCTGATCCCGTCAAACACATTGCCCAGCAGGAACTCTTCATTGCCCACAAACTGATGGCAGGGATACAGATCTCCCCAGGGCGTCACCGCCAGATATTCCGTTCCGCTGCCGCAGCCGCTTAAGCGCTTGGCTACACAGGGACCGCCCTCCAGATCGATCATGAAGTGGAAAAAATTCACCGGCTTTCCCTGTCTCCTCCTCTCCAGGAGATACTGCGCCAGCTTGTCATACTCCTCCAAAAGCTTTGGAATATCCTCTTCCTGAATCGCATAGTCGTCCTCCGGCCTTGCCACCACCGGCTCCACAGAAATCTGCTCAAAGCCAAGCTCCGCCAGGTGTTTCACATCCTCGGAGAAATCCAGATTGTGATGGGTATAGGTGCCTCTCACATAATAATTAGTCTGATTTCTGCTCTCTGCCGCTTTCTGAAATTTTGGTACGATCAGGTCATAGCTGCCCTTTCCATTGCGGAAAGGACGCATCCGATCGTGCACGGACTGCCGCCCATCGATGGAAAGCACCAGATTGCTCATTTCCCGGTTGACAAAGTCCATGATCTCGTCGTTTAAGAGAACACCGTTGGTGGTCAGCGTAAACCGGAACTTTTTATGATTCGGCTCCTCTAAAGAACGCCCGTAATCCACCAGATCCTTCACCACCTGCCAGTTCATCAAGGGTTCCCCGCCGAAAAAGTCCACCTCCAGGTTGACTCTGTTGCCGGAATTCGCCACCAGAAAATCCAGCGCCGCCTTCCCCACTTCAAAGCTCATCAGAGCCCTTCTGCCGTGGTACTCGCCCTCCTCGGCAAAGCAGTACCGGCAGGCCAGATTACAGTCGTGGGCGATATGTAAGCACAGCGCCTTCACTACCGTGCTTCGGCTCTTGAAGTCCGTGATATATTTTTCATAAATATCCTCGGTAAACAGCTGCTTTTCCTTCGCAAGCTCCATGATCTCCGCCACAGCCTCCTTCACATCCGCTTCCGGATAGGAAAGCTCCTCGCAGCCTAAGACAGCAAGCTGCATGGTGTCGGTCGCGTGAATCCCCTGCTGATACAGCTTCTCCACGAAAGGAAGCACGTCGTACACAATATCGTCCACCACATGGATAGCGCCGCTGTTTACGTCCAGAATGATATTATAGCCATTGTTTTTGTATTGATGTGTCACCGATCTATCCTCATTTCCCTTTACAACAACGAAGCAGCGATCGCAAAACCGCTGCCTGTCTTTGTAAGTATCAGTTTCTCACTACAGATTACTTCTTGAGCTGCTCACAGCTCTGATTGCCAACCGTGCAGGAAGTCTTGCATGCGGACTGGCAGGAGGTCTGGCACTCACCGCAGCCGCCCTTCTTCATGGACTCCTGCAGATTTCTGGTGCTTAAGGTCTTGATATGCTTCATGCTGATTAACTCCTTTTCTCTGCCTGTTCCATCAGGCAGTCACTGTGTTCAGTATAGCATACCTTTTTCAAAAGTCAAGCCTAAGGTGAAACGTCTCTGCCGCACTGCCGTCTCTTAAACAGCCTGCTTATTCACCTTCACCGAATAACGGAATAAAATCAGCCCGATCACAAACATCACCGACAAGGCGCTCACACCCAGGTTCACACTGCCGCTCAACTGGCTGATGAAGGACACCAGCGCGGTCCCCACGACCGACGCGCCCTTACCGCAGATATCATAAATTCCAAAATATTCGCCGGACTTTTCCGCCGGAATAATTTTCGCGAAATATGAGCGGGAAAGCGCCTGGATGGTTCCCTGGAACATACCCACCATCACCGCCAGAATCCAGAAGTCCATCTGTGAATCCAGGAAATAAGCATAGATGGAAATGAACAGAGACGCGCACATGCAGCTCGTGATAAACCGCTCCGGCGTAACCTTTTTCACCAACCGTCCGAAAATCAGGACCGACGGGAAAGCCACAATCTGCGTCACTAAAAGCGCCAGCAGAAGACCTGTGGTATCAAGCCCCAGCGCCTCGCCGTAAGCGGTCGCCATGTCAATCACCGTATAAACGCCGTCAATGTAAAAGAAAAACGCCAGCAGGAAAATCAGAATATTTTTATCCCGGGCAAGCTCTTTGAATGTGTGTCCCAGGCGCTTTAAGCTGTCACTGACCGGATGCTTCCCGATTTCAGAATAATATTTCTGCCTGTAGGCGCCAAGCAAAGGCAGGGAGGAGCACAGCCACCACACCGCTGTAATGACAAAGGCGATCATCATGGCTGTCTGCGTGGTCAGCCCCAGTGTTCCCGCTCCCAGCACCACGCCCAGGCAGGCCACAAAGGGAATGCAGCTGCCGATATATCCCCACGCATACCCGGAGGATGAAACTCTGTCCATGCGGTCCGGCTCCGTCACATCAGTCAGCATCGCGTCATAGAACACCAGACTCGCGGAATAGCCGGTCTTTGCCAGGATGAAAACGCCCAGAAACCAGATCCAGGAGGAAATAAATCCCAGCGCCACACAGCCCAGTACGCCGATTCCCATGGTGACGGAAAAAATAATCTTTTTAAAATCCTTTAAGTCCGCTACGGCACCTAGCGTCGGCCCTAAAATGGCAACCAGCAGCGTACAGATCGAGGTTGCATAGCCCCAATAAGCCAGATAGTTGACGTCAGAAATCCCGGCCGCCCCGGCCAGTGCATTGAAATAAATCGGCAGAATGGTCGCCACCAGCATGGTGAAGGCGGAATTTCCCACGTCGTAGAGTACCCACTTTTTTTCAAGAGGTGTCATTTGAAATTTCATTGCTTTTCTCTCCCCGTTCATATTTCAGAATATTTTTCCAAATACTTAAGTTTCACAGCTTCATTGCAGTCATTGTTTGAAGTCTGCAAATCAATTCTTCTCACAATCTCAGACTTTCCCACGAATCCCCCGCCTCAAAATCGCGGCGGAACCGCTCAGAAAACGTCCCGCCCTCTTTCAGAACACGCTCAAACTCCGCGATCAGACTGACCGCGACCGGCACGGCCTCATCGTATTGCCTCTTTAAAATAAGACAGTAATCCCGGCAGGCCGGATTGGGCGTTCGGCTCATAACGATACCGTGCAGAGCGTCATATTTGCCGACCAGCTTCATTGCACCGAATAAAAGGGCTCTCTCCACTTTTCCCGGCACGCGGAACAGATTATGATAAAAAATCATGGAGCGCAGAGCTTTGTGCACCTGTTTCACTGACAGATCCTGAAAAAACGGTGTAATCACAGCCGCATTCTCTTCAGTTGGGTGTACATGGGAGGTTTGCACATGGCGCACCGGGTCAAAGCCATCCTCAACAAGCAGATACCGATCCAGCTCCATTTCAATCTCATTGTGGCTGATACCGCCGGCCTGCATCATCTTCTGCACATAGGGATGACACTCGCTGTCTAAGACAAAGTGACAGATAAATCCATACAGGTAGGCTCTGGCCGCGTCCAGTTTTTCTTCGTCTGAGCAGCCGCTGCCGGAAACCTCACCTGGCTTTGCAACCCTGGCAGTTTCCGCACCCCGCTTCTCTTCTGCTCTTAGTATCTCAACCGCCCGCGAAAAAAATACATCCGCGTTCTGCCGGTGCAGCGCGCTTCCCTGGGAAGCCACCGGATTTTTCTGCAGCGCTTTGTAATAAAAGAGAATATCCGGGCCGTGCTGGCCGATATCATAAAGCTCCCGGTATTGCTCCGCCCTTGCCCTGTAAGAAGCCGGCAGGGCTTTGAGCACCTCCGTGCCGAATTTATAATGCGTGTATGTGGTTGGCATCCTGTATTTCCTCCCGGCGTCAACGTCTGAACAGTATCCAATTATGCCTGAAAACCGTCGTCATCGTCTTCCAGATATTAACGTCCGTCTCATTAAAAAATACCGACAGGACAGCCTGCGCTGACCCAACGGTATTTATTCTAACTGATGTCAGAAAGAATTGCAATTTAATCCAGGAAAAATGTCTGTAAAAAGTTATCTGATTGCATTCTTCATGCTCCTCACGTACTCCGCCACATAAGGGACGCTGTCCGCGCCGTGGGCGGCGATGAGTTTTACAATGGCGGAGCCGACAATAACACCGTCAGCCTTTAAGCTCATCTCACGCGCCTGCTCTGGTGTGGAGATGCCGAAGCCGATCGCGGCCGGGATGTCCGTGGTCTCCCGCACCAGTTCCACCATGGCGCCGATGTCCGTGGTGATTTTCGAGCGCACGCCGGTGACGCCGAGTGAGGAGACACAGTAAATAAAGCCCTCCGCCTCAGCCGCGATCATGCGGATGCGGTCATGCGATGTAGGCGCGATCAGGGAGATAAAGTCAATGCCGTATTTTTTACAGGCCGGCTGAAAATCCGCCTTTTCCTCGTAGGGAATGTCCGGCAAAATCAGACCGTTAATGCCCGCTTCGGCCGCCCTTATTAAAAATTTCTCCGTGCCGCCCTCGATATTGGTCTTGGTATTATTTCCGTAGGAATAAACCACATTCGCGTAAGTCATAAAGACAAGCGGAATCTTCACGCTCTGGCGAAGCTCCTGTACCATATCGAGGATTTTATCTGTGGTGACGCCGCCGGACAGGGCACGCAGGTTGGCCTCCTGGATCACAGGACCCTCCGCGGTCGGATCAGAGAAGGGAATTCCCAGCTCAATTAAATCCGCACCGGCTTCCTCCATGGCTTTCACCAGCTTTTTGGTGGTCTCCAGGTCCGGATCGCCGCAGGTGATGAACGGGATAAACGCTTTTCCGTTTGCAAACGCATCAGTCACTCTACTCATGAATGTCCTCCCCTCTGTATCTGGCGATGGCCGCACAGTCTTTGTCGCCGCGGCCGGAAATGTTGATGACCATGATCTGGTCCTTATGCATGGTGGGTGCGAGCTTCATTGCATAGGCAACCGCATGCGCGGACTCGATCGCGGGAATAATTCCCTCCATCCTGGACAGATACTCAAAGGCGTCCACCGCCTCATCGTCCGTGATGGCCACATACTGTGCTCTGCCGCTGTCATAGAGCATGGCGTGCTCCGGTCCGATGCCCGGATAATCCAGGCCCGCCGAAATGGAGTACACCGGCGCGATCTGACCATACTCATCCTGGCAGAAATAAGACTTCATCCCATGGAAAATACCAAGCTTTCCAGTAGCAAGGGTAGCCGCTGTCTCAAAGGTATCCACGCCCCTGCCCGCGGCCTCACAGCCGATTAACTGCACCTCCGGATTATCAATGAAATGATAAAACGCGCCAATGGCGTTGGAGCCGCCGCCCACGCAGGCCAGGACGCAGTCCGGAAGACGTCCTTCCTTTTCCAGCATCTGCTGCTTGATCTCCTTTGAAATCACAGCCTGGAAGTCGCGCACAATGGTTGGGAATGGATGCGGTCCCATAACGGAACCGAGAACATAGTGAGTGTCAGAAATACGGTTGGTCCACTCTCTCATCGTCTCGGATACCGCATCTTTTAAGGTCGCGGTGCCGGTCGTGACGGGGTGAACCTTCGCACCCAGCAGGCGCATTTTATAGACATTCAGAGCCTGGCGTTTGGTGTCCTCCTCGCCCATAAAGACCTCGCACTCCATATTCATCAGGGCAGCTGCCGTGGCAGTCGCGACCCCATGCTGGCCCGCTCCGGTTTCGGCGATGACCCTGGTCTTGCCCATCTTTTTAGCTAAGAGCACCTGGCCGAGGGCATTGTTGATTTTGTGAGCGCCGGTGTGATTTAAGTCCTCGCGCTTTAAATAAATCTTCGCGCCGCCCAGATCCTCCGTCATGCGTCTGGCCAGGTAGAGGCCGGAGGGGCGGCCGGTGTACTCTTTAAAAAGTGTGTCGAGCTCTTCATTGAATTGAGGATCTTCTTTATAATAATTGTAGGCTTCCTCCAGTTCAATGACTGCGTTCATCAGGGTCTCGGGGATGTATTGTCCGCCGTGAATCCCAAATCTTCCTTTTGACATCGTTGTTCTCCTGTTATAATTGATTCAGTTTCCAGAGATAGCATTTGGCAAAAGAACGGCTCTGCATACATGCATACGAGAAAGCAGCCAATCAGCGTTCGCCGAAGGCTCCGCTTCTTGGGCTTTCTCAGCAGCAGCTCACCGCGAATGTTCACCTTATCTTTTCCAAATGCTTTCTCCGGCTTTAAACAAAAACTTCACTGTACGACAGTTTCCACAACATCCGAACTGCCTCTTACATTTACTGCATGGAACATCTGTTAGCTGACTCCTACATTTTACGCACGGCATGGACTGCCGCACGGATTTTGTCACGATCCTTGCATTTATCGGTCTCGACGCCGCTGGAAATGTCCACCATGGAGGGGTGGTATTTCATGATGACATCGGGGATGTTTTGCGGGGTCAGGCCGCCGGCAAGGATATAAGGGCGGGTAAAACGCTGCCCTTCCGGATCTGAAGCGTCTGGCTGATCACCGGGCTGCTCTTTTTCATGAAATCCTTCTCCTTCGAATTTTGCAAGAAGGCTGTGGTCGAAACACTGGCCGGTACCGTAGCCGTTATCCAAAAGAATGCGATCCGCAGTAGATGCCTGCGCCCTCATCAGATCCTCGATAGAGCGAACCTTGAAAGCCTTCCAGACAGGAACACCGGGCAAAAGCGCCCGAGCTTTCGCGATATCCTCCTCAGTCTCCTGGCCGTGAAGCTGCACGATCTGAATGGCTCCGCTTTGAACGCACTCTGCGATTTTTTCCGGTACCTCATTGACAAAGACGCCGACGGCCGGAATGCGGGGATTTGTCTGTCTGCGCAGTTCCAGAGCCTGCTTAAGCGTCACATAGCGGAAGCTCTTCTCCCAGAAAATAAAACCGATATAGTCCGGCAGGAATTCGTTGATGTAATCGACGTCCTGCGAGCGGCGGATGCCGCAGATTTTAATCAGTGTTGGCATCACAACACCTCCCGGCTGCTGCATGAAACTCCTTAAGCTTCTGCCCCTTTTCCGGCGCACGCATCAGAGCCTCGCCGACCAGCACCGCGTCCGCGCCCAGGGCTACAAGCGATTTCACGTCCTCACTGTCTTTGACGCCGGACTCCGCCACAAAAGTGACATTCTCCGGAATCATCTCTCTGAGCTTTGCCGCGTTGCCGAAATCAACCGTGAAATTTTTCAGGTTGCGGTTATTGACGCCCACAAGTCTGGCTCCGGCCTTTAGCGTGGAAGCGATTTCCGCTTCATCATGCGCCTCCACCAGGGCGCTTAAGCCCAACTCATCACAAATTTGCAGATATGCCCGCACAGTTTCCGTATCCAGCAGCGCGCAGATCAACAACACTGCGTCCGCTCCCATCAGCTTCGCCTCGTAAATCTGATAAGCGTCCACCGTGAAATCTTTGCGGATCATCGGCAGGGAAATCTCCGCCCTGATCTGCCGGAAGATTTCATCGGAGCCTAAAAACCACTTCGGCTCAGTCAGGCAGGAAACACAGTCCGCACCCGCTTCCTCGTAATCCTTCGCGATATCCAGGTAAGGAAAATCCTCCGCTATAATGCCTTTGGACGGCGACGCCTTTTTTACCTCGCAGATAAAGGAAAGACCAGGCTTTTGAAGTGTTTTCTCAAAACGGAAGAAGTCCGCTTCACCCGCCTTTGTCTGCTCATCGGTCAGCTGCAGGGCCTCCGTTCTGATTTGCTGCAGGGATTTTAACTCTTTTGCGCGTTCCACACGGATACGCGAGTAAGCAGCCAGTTCATCTAAAATCATCGTTTTTACCCGTTTTCTCATCTATGCTTCCTGTCCTGTCTGAATTTTTTCTCCATTGCCCGGGTAACAACGTACCCCATCCGGACAGGAAACCAGTCCTCATGTACAGGCCAGAAAGCCCTCATATCATTTTTTACTGCTTGGATGCCTCGATGTAAGCCATCAGCTTCGCCTTCGCAGCTCCGGAATCAACCAATTCCGCCGCCAGCTTTACTCCCTCGGCAATGTCCTTTGTCACACCGCCGATATAAAGACCTGCACCCGCATTTAAAAGAACGGTATCTCTCTTCGGACCCTTTTCACCGCTTAAGATCGCCAGCGTAATCGCCGCGTTTTCCTCAGGTGTGCCGCCCTCAAGGTCTGAAATATCGCATCTGGTAAAACCGAAATCCTCCGGTTTGATCGTATATCTGGTGAATACACCGTTATTATTTTCGCATACCAGCGTATCGCAGCAGGTGGAAAGCTCATCGAGTTTCGTTGTACCGTAGACAGCTACACTTCTCTTCACGCCCAGATTATAAAGCACGCGGCTCATGGGCTCTAAAAGACTTTCGTCATACACGCCCAGCACCTGCATGGTATTATGTCCCGGATTGGTCAGTGGGCCAAGGATGTTGAAAATGGTGCGCACACCCAGTTCTTTTCTGACGGGTCCCACATATTTCATGGAAGTGTGATATTTCTGCGCGAAAAAGAAACAGTAATTCAGATCCTGTAAGGTTTTCACGCAGTTAGCCGGTTCCTGGTTGACATCCACACCGCGCGCCTCCAGACAGTCCGCCGCGCCGCTCTTCGAGGAGGCCGCACGGTTGCCGTGCTTTGCCACCTTCACGCCGCCCGCCGCGATGACAAAACCCGCGGTGGTGGAAATATTAAAGCTGCCGGCATTATCGCCGCCGGTGCCCACGATCTCCAGGACATCCATGTCATGCTCCACTTTCAGAGCATGGGAACGCATGGTGACGGCACTGGCTGTGATTTCCTCGATGGTCTCGCCCTTGGTCTCCAGTGCGGTCAGAAAACCGGCGGTCTGCACCTGACTGGTCACCCCGGTCATGATCTCATCCATGCAGGCCACGGTTTCGTCGTAGGTCAGGTCCTGCTTCAGAATCAGTTTCGCGGTTGCTTCTTTGATCATAGTTTTTGCTCCTTTTTATAAAAAATCTACCTTTTACATTTTCATTTTGATATGTCTTACTTACACTCTGAGAAAATTCCCTATCATCCGCATCCCGTCCGGCGTCAGGATTGATTCCGGATGGAACTGCACTCCATAAATCGGATAATCAACATGCTGCACTGCCATAATCTCGCCGTCCGGCGTGGTTGCCGTCACACGCAGGCAGTCCGGCATGGTTTCCGGCAAAGCCGCCAGAGAATGATATCTCGCAGCACGAACCACTTCGGGTAGTCCCTGAAACAGCGGGCTGCCTGTATCCAGGCGAATGTCGGACTGTTTACCGTGCATCAGTTTTTTGGCATAGCTGACAGTCGCTCCATAGGCCTCACAGATGGACTGGTGGCCCAGGCAGACGCCCAGGGTTGGAATTTTCTGTGCGATTGACGCAGCCACCTCCACACAGACGCCGGCCTTTGCGGGCGTACCCGGTCCGGGTGACAGTATAATGTGGGACGGGTGCAGCGCCTCAATCTCCTCGACAGTCAGCTCATTGTTGCGGATGACTTTGATATCCGGCTGTAAGGTACCCACATACTGGTAGAGGTTATAGGAAAAGCTGTCGTAATTATCAATTAAAAGGATCATTTGCCCTGCCTCCATTATGCTGTGATTCATGTATGATACTATGGATTGCTTCGCAAAAGCCGCAGCTGTGCATAAGTTCGATTCGAAAATCACAGATTTTCTCCTAAAGGACGCCTGCGGTGTATCTCACTTATCCATTGTATCATACATACTTTTCCGCCTGCTGCCTGATCAGCTCCGCATCCTCGAAATAATTGATTCTCATCGCACTCTTCACTTCAGAAAGCGTCTGCGCGGCGTCCGCTCTTGCCACATCTGTTCCGGCCTTCAGCACATCAAAGACGGCAGGAATATCCTTCTCCAGCTCTTTTCTGCGGTTGCGGATAGGCTCCAGGGTCTCCTGCATCACATTATTTAAGAAACGCTTCACCTTCATATCGCCCAGACCGCCCTTCACATAATGCGCCTTCATTTCATCCAGATTTGCATACTCCGGCAGATAACGTTCAAAGTGCTCATCCTTACAGAACGCATCAAGATAGGTAAAGACCGTATTGCCCTCCAGATGACCCGGATCAGAGACCTTTAAATGCAGCGGGTCGGTGTACATATTCATAATCTTATTTTTCACATCGTCGGCCTCGTCCGCCAGGTAAATACAGTTGCCCAGCGACTTGCTCATCTTGGCCTTGCCGTCCGTGCCTGGCAGACGCTTGCAGGCTTCATTGTCCGGAATCAAGGCCTCCGGCTCCACCAGAACCGGCGCGTAAATCGAATTGAATTTGCGGACTATTTCTCTGGCCTGCTCAATCATGGGCAGCTGGTCCTCGCCCACCGGCACTGTGGTCGCTTTAAACGCGGTGATATCAGATGTCTGGCTGATCGGATAGGTGAAAAAGCCCACCGGAATGCTGGCCTCGAAGTTGCGCAGTTGAATCTCATTTTTTACAGTAGGATTGCGCTGCAGCCTGGATACCGTCACCAGATTCATGTAATAAAAGGTCAGCTCCGTCAGCTCCGAGACCTGTGACTGGATAAAGAGGTGCGACTTCGCCGGGTCAAGGCCGCAGGACATGTAATCCAGCGCCACCTCGATAATATTCTGGCGGACCTTCTCCGGATTCTCGAAGTTATCGGTCAGCGCCTGCGCGTCCGCGATCATGATATAAATCTTGTCATATTCTCCGGAATTCTGCAGCTCCACACGTCTGCGCAGGGAGCCTACATAATGTCCCACATGTAATCTTCCTGTCGGTCTGTCGCCTGTTAAAATAATTTTGCTCATTTTCTTTTTTTTCGGACGGCTTAACCGTCCACTCCTTCCTCTGCGATTTTCAGCGCCTTCATCACGGCCGCCGATTTATTGATGGTTTCCTGATATTCATTTTCCGGCACGGAGTCCGCCACGATTCCGGCACCGGATCGGACGAAGACTTTACCGTTTTTCTTAAAAGCAAGGCGGATGGCGATGCAGGTATCCAGATTGCCCTTGAAATCAATGTAGCCAATGGCGCCGCCATAAATGCCGCGCTTCGTCCCCTCCAGCTCATTGATAATCTCACAGGCTCTGATCTTGGGCGCGCCGGAGAGGGTTCCCGCCGGCAGCACAGCGTCCACAGCGTCCAGCGCGTCCTTATCCGGCCGGATCTGTCCGTGTACTGTGGAACCAATGTGCATGACCGTGGAAAACTTCTCAACCGACATATATTTTTTCACGCTCACTGAACCGAACTGTGAAATTTTGCCGATGTCATTGCGTCCTAAGTCCACCAGCATGTTATGCTCCGCGCACTCTTTTTCGTCGTGTAATAATTCTTCCGTGAGTGCCTGGTCCTCTTGCTCCGTAGCACCTCTGGGTCTTGTTCCTGCTAATGGAAATGTGTAAAGCTCGCCATTTTCCAGCTTCACTAATGTCTCCGGAGAAGCGCCCGCCATCTCAATATCATCACTGGAAAAGTAAAACATATATGGCGAAGGATTGGTGGTGCGCAGCACCCGGTAGGCATCCAGAAGACTTCCTTCGAAATCCGCCTCAAAGCGATTGGACAGCACAACCTGGAAAATATCGCCCTCATGAATATAGTGTTTTCCTTTTCTGACGATGTCGCAGAACGCCTCTTTTTCAAATAAAGAACGGAATGGACTCGTCATATGTCCAGGCACATGTTTCTTCGGCGTCCCCTTCATCAGCAGGTCGATCATGGTCTGCAGCTCCAGCTTCGCGTTATTAAACTCTGTATCAAAGTTCTCGCAGCGCGCATTGGCGATCAGGATGATCTTCTGGCGGAAATTGTCAAAGGCGATGACCTTGTCAAAGAGCATCAGGTCCACGTCCTTAAAATGCTCCTCGTCCTCGGCATCCAGCTTTAAGGTCGGCTCCGCATATTTGATATAATCATAGGAAAAATAGCCCACCAGGCCGCCGGTAAACGAAGGCAGGCCGGGGATCATGGGCGACAGATTATCTGCCACAACCTGCCGGATATATTCCCCGGGATGTTTCACCGGAAATGAAACGGAGGAACCCGATTTGATCGTCATCATACCATCCGTGCAGGTCAGCTCCATCTTCGGATCGTAGCCGAGGAAGGAATAACGCCCCCACTTCTCGTGGTCCTCGATGGATTCAAGCAGATAAACGTGATGGCTGACATTCTGTAAAATACGCAGCGCCTGGATCGGTGTGCAGATATCGGAATAGATTTCGCAGCTGACCGGGATGATTTTATAATCACCTGACGCGGCCAGGGTGCGCAGATGTGCTTCATTTGAGATGTTCATGGTGCATTGGCTCCTTTCTGATGGACGATTGATTTTTCAACAACTCAGCCACTTCCATTCGCATAAACGCCTGCTGCGCAGTCGACGCCGCTTTGCGGCTCATCTTTCTGCTCATAGAAGTGGCGCTCCGCTCATCAATCAGTCTTATCTACAATCCTCGCGCAAACGCGGGATTTGCAGACAGTCTGATTGATGGCTGAGTTGTGAATCAAAAAAGCCCATCCCTGATGTCTATATCAAGGACGAGCTTGCTCTCAAACCCGCGGTACCACCTTGCTTCATGGAAAAACTCCATGCACTCTGCAGGATACTATCATATCCCCGGCAACTGACGTATGCCCTCACGTCGCGAAATACTCGTACACCTTTCCTCCGCGCCCTCTGCGGTCCATTTGATCATCTGCGTTCTGCCCGGCTCGCACCTGTCCGGACTCTCTGTGAGTGCACAATAACCGTTATCTCCGCTTCCTCGGTTTCAAAAACTAAATTTACCTTACCACTTTATCCGGCATTCGTCAAGGGGGAAATTTTTTCAGGAAAAGAAAAAGATCACCACCGCCAGCGTCACCAGCACTACACCGGTCGCGCGGTTCAAAGCCTTCGGCGTTGCTTTATTAGCAATACCGGCGGCAATTCTGGCCCAGATAAAGGTAAAGATGATGCATAACACCAGGACAAACAGATCAGGCATGCCGCCCAGCACGAAGTGTGAAACCGAACCAGTGAACGCGGTGAATGTCATGATAAAGACGCTGGTGCCCACTGCCGTCTTTAATTCATATCCGAGCACGATGGTCAGAATCATCAGCATCATCATGCCGCCGCCCGCTCCCACGAAGCCGCAGATAAAGCCGATCACAATGCCGCAGACCAGTGATTCGATGGCCCTGATCTTCGGGGAGACCTTCATCATATCCTCTCTGGTAGTCATGACTGGAAAAAGAATAAACCTCACACCCATCAGGAATGTCATAAATACACTGAAATCCCCGATTGTCGTGGAAGGAATCAGGCTTGACACAAAGCTGCCGACGACGGTAAAGGACAGGACAGACACCATCATAATCAGGCCGTTTTTAATATCCAGATTGCCGTGCTTATTGTATGTATAGGCAGAAACGGCGCTGGCCAGCACATCCGATGCCAGGGCAATACCCACCGCCAGATACGCGTCCATATCCAGAAAGGCGACCAGCACAGGCGAAATCACGACCGCGGCGCTCATGCCCGCAAAGCCCGTCCCCAGGCCGGCTCCCATACCCGCCATAAAAGTAATGAATATCGTATATAATATCTGCTGCATCAGAAAATTTCTCCGTTTTCAAGTATCATGAGTCATGTGC
>JAJPXG010000091.1 GCA_021205565.1 Lachnospiraceae bacterium
GAATAATTACAATGTATGGAAAGAAATACAATATTCAGCAATTCTTCGCTGTCTGAGCATTCCCGGTGCTACCCTCTTACTCATTCACTTCAAACTCGATCTCGCTGTTTTTGATCAGAACGATTTTTGCGATTTTGAACCCGTTTTCAATCGTTGTTGCTTCATAGGAATCATTGTGAATCGGAATCACCAGCTCCACATCGCTCTCCACAATCATGGAACCGCTGGCGATGCGAAGACCGCGTCTGGCGGCAAGACCATTTCTGGAAATCACCAGTCCCACATACCCTTCCGGAATGATCAGCTGCAGGCCAGTGGAAATCAGCTCGGACTTGCCGGGCTCGATGGTCACAAAATGGGTGTCCATGCAGGCATAAATATCATAGCTGTCCACCTTATTCAATGTGGGGATGATCGCGTTCTTTTTCAGTTTATTCACTACTACTTTCATAAATGAAATACCTCCGTTTTCATTGATTTGGAATTGGAATATGACGGTTTAAGGAATTTCTCTTCACATCCGGTGCCGTCATCTTACTGCCCGATAGGCATTACAACTACAGGTATTATCCTATATTTTCCTGCAAATAGCAAGCATTGTAACGTAAAAAAAGAGGAAACTAATTCTAAAAGTGAGCCATTATTTATTCGCCATCAGCTTTGTCATGGCACGGTTTAAGCCGTCCACAGTCAGCTTATACATGGGAATCAGACCCTTAATCGCCGTCTCCGCTTCTCTCCAGGGCGCGTCGCCGGGCGCCATCTTCGGATTCAGCCACACAAGCTTTTTGAAATGCTTCGTCATCAGAATCAACCACTCCCAGCCGGACAAACCGCCGTTGGGACCGCGATAGTTACCTGTCGCGGAATAAAGCTCCTCCGGCGCCATGGCCGCGTCGCCCACAATGATGACCTTGTAATCGCTGTCCAGATTTTTAAACAGCCACTCCGTCTCGATCCAGTCGCCGTTTTCACACTCGGGTGTTTTATACAGGTGGGAATAAATACAGTTGTGGAAATAATAGGTTTTCACGTCCTTGTAGTGGTTGGCTCTGTGTACGGACTGGAAAATTTCATTGAGCAGACTGCTGTAGGGTATCATGGTGCCGCCGGAATCCATCAAAAGCAAAAGCTTCACCGCATTTTTGCGGGGTTTTTTCATGACAATGTGAAGCACGCCGCCCTGATTACAGGTCTTGTCGATCGTATTGTCAATATCCAGCTCCGTCTCCGGCACATCCAGTTTGGAGGAAAACTGGCGCAGCTTCCGCAGCGCCATCTGGAACTGACGGTTGTCGATCACTCTGTCGTCGCGGAAATCCCGGTATTTGCGCGCGCCCACCACCGAAAACGCGGACTGATAGCCGGTAGCGCCTCCCACACGGATGCCGCCGATATTGCCGCCGGTGTTGCCAAAAGAGGTCTTGCCCATGGTACCAATCCAGTAAGAACCGCCGTTGTGCTCACTGTCCTGGTCGCGCAGGCGGTCCTTGAATGTCTCCTCCACAGTTTCTTTATCAATCGATACCTCATCCATCCGGTTCATCTCGTGGAGCTGCATCTCATGAAAGAGATCGTTAATCTCTTCTTTATTGAGCCAGTCCATCATATTTTTGCTGATTTCAGTCTCTTTATGGGCAGGCAGAAAGCACTCCTCAAAGGCCATGTCATACTTGTCAAATTCAGTCTCAGACTTCACAAGGATGGAACGGCCCAGATAATAAAACTGCGTCATATTGCTGCCGGCAAGGCCCTTATCGAGCGCCTCCTGGAAGGTCAGCCACTCGCTTAAGGTGACCTTCAGGCCGTATTTTTTTAAGGAATCGAAAAAATTCTGAAACATGATTTCTCCTGTGACTAATGCCTTCCTAGAACTGATTCATCTTCTGCCTCACAATATTCAGGTCCTCATCCTTTTTCACAATGACGCCCACAAACGGCAGCTCTTTCCTGATCTTCTCCACCGGAATCCCACCCAGCTGCAGGGCATTGATCCAGTCAATGAGTTCCGAGGTGCTGGGTTTTTTGCGGATATCCTTCATGGCGCGGATATCGTAAAAGACCTTCATCGCGTCCTCTAAAAGATGCTGCTCCACATCCGGATAATGCGTGCGCACGATCTCCTCCATCAGTGCCTTGTCCGGAAAATCGATGTAATGGAAAATACATCTGCGCAGAAATGCGTCCGGCAGCTCCTTCTCCGCATTGGAGGTAATAATCACAATCGGGCGATGCTTTGCCTTTACCGTGCGCTTCGTCTCATGAATATAAAACTCCATCTGATCCAGTTCCCACAACAGATCGTTGGGGAACTCCAGGTCTGCCTTATCAATCTCATCAATCAATAAAACAACCTGCTCTTCGCTCTCAAAAGCCTCCCCCAGCTTGCCCAGCTTGATATAACGGGCAATGTCGCTGACGCCCTCCTCGCCGAACTGACCGTCATACAGACGCTGGATCGTGTCATACATATACAACCCGTCCTGTGCCTTGGTAGTCGATTTGATATTCCAGATAATCAGCTGTTTGCCCAGCGAATCCGCCACAGCCTGAGCTAACATCGTCTTGCCTGTTCCGGGCTCCCCCTTGATCAAAAGAGGTTTCTGCAATGCAATTGCCACATTCACACTGGCTAAAAGCTGTTCGCTTGCGACGTATTGTGAGGTGCTTGAAAATGCGTTGTCCATAATTTACCTTTCTTTATACGCGTTGCAATTTTTGAAATTATCATACAACCGTTTTGTCCATACGGCAAATGCAAATTTTTATTTTCCGCCTAAAATAGAAATCGTAGCGCTGGCGCCAATCCGTGACGCGCCCGCAGCCGCCATCGCCTCCGCTGTCTTCGTATCACGGATTCCGCCGCTGGCCTTGACGCCCAGACGCTCTCCCACAGTGGCCCGCATCAGAGCAACATCCTCAACGGTTGCTCCGCCGGTCGAAAAACCGGTGGAAGTCTTCACATAGTCTGCACCGGTCGCCTCAGCCAACTCACAGGCCTTCACAATCTCCTCCTTCGTCAGAAGGCAGGTCTCCAGAATGACCTTTAACAGTCTGCCCTGGCATGCCTCTTTGACAGCCGCAATTTCTTCTTTCACGAATTCAAATCTCTGATCCTTTAAGGCAGCCACATTGATGACCATATCCACCTCATCGGCTCCGTTTGCGACAACATCCCTCGTCTCCGCGACTTTGGCAGCCGTGCTCATCTGTCCCAAAGGAAAGCCGATCACGGAACAGACCTTTACATCCGAATCTTTTAACTGTTCCGCCACATAGGCCGTATAATAGCTGTTGACACAGACACTCATGAATCCGTATTCTTTTGCTTCCTCGCAGATTTTCCTGACTGACGCCTCCGTGGCATCTGCCTTCAGTATGGTATGATCAAAAAGCTTTGGTGACAGCATTTCTTAATTCCTCCTTCGATTTTTCATCTAAAAACGCGCCGTCCACGGCATTAAGATACAACCGCTTCTCCTGTTCCTTCGTCAGCCCGAGATGCTCCCTCACAAAGGAAACTTCCTTCGCCATACTGGTCTGGGAAATGGTCATATTATCCGTATTGAGTGTGACCTTCAGTCCTTGCTCCAGAAAATATCTGACAGGATGCTCTTCCGCGCATTTTACCGCTTTACTCTGCACGTTACTGATAACACAGCATTCAAGGATGGTCTGTTTCTCTTTTAATTCTGCCACTAACGCAGGATCTTCAATTGCATGAACTCCGTGTCCGATCCGTTTTGCCCCAAAGGACAGCGCTGCTCTCACGCTTTCCGGACCAGCCGCTTCTCCCGCATGGATGGTAAACGGAACTCCCAAAGCTTTAGCCCGTGCAAACAGCTCACGATAATGCTCTGTTGGAAAAAGTGCTTCCGCTCCTGCCAGATCAAAGGCGCATACGCCCCGGTGCAGGTATTTTTCTGCCAGACGCAAAGTCTCAAAATTCTCGTCATCATTTCCGTCGCCGCGCATGGCACAAAGAATCAGCTGTGCCTTCATCCGACCATCCTGAAGTCCTCTCTGCAGGCCTTCGAGCGCAGCCTTTACAGCTTCCTCCTGGTTCAGTCCTTTTTTCGTGTGGTGCTGCGGTGCGAAACGAAGTTCCGCATACAAAATTCCCTGACTTTTTAAGATATCCAGCACAGCCTCCACGCTTTCACACAGACTGTCATAGGTCTGGAGAATTTCCAATGGAATGGCAAACCTGGCCAGGAAATCGTTCAGGCTCTCACATTCGATCGAACAGACGATGAGATCCCGCAGCTCTTCCTTGGGCAGATCCACATAGGGAAGCTGCTGCAGCTTCGCCTGGCGCTGAACTAAGTCTAACGGCAGAGAACCGTCAAAATGTAAGTGGATATCGATCATAATTCACTCCCCTGATTAACAGTCACATCAGAAGTCCAGGTTCCCGGGGCCGAACCCATGCGGCAAAAGCTCCTTCAGCGTATAACACTTGCAGTCGTCCGCCCCGGTTCCCAGGTAAATCTCAAAAGTCTCATACTCGCAGAACTCCATCATCACCTGCCGACAGACACCGCAAGGCGCGGTCCAGACTAACTCACCGCCTTCCGGCCCCGCTACCACCGCAATGGCCCTAAAGTCCTTCACGTCTTCACTGACCGCTTTAAAAAAAGCAGTCCGTTCGGCACAGCAAGCCGGGGTATGCCCGGCGTTCTCAATATTACATCCTGTGAAAATCCGACCATCCGCGCTCAGAAGCGCCGCCCCCACCTGATAATGCGAATAGGGCGTATACGCGTTTCTCCTGGCCTCTTTTGCTTTATTAAACAGTATTTCCTTCGTTGTCTGCTCCATTCGATTCAACTCTTTCAGACACAGTCTGCCATTGAATCTCTCAATGGCAGACCGAATGATTATAGTTACTATTTACATTATTTTTCCTTCAGATACGGCTTGCCGCTGGCTGCCGGCACACTGCTCTTCCCGACGAAGAAAATCAATGCCAGAATGGTCACAATGTACGGAATCATGGAAATCAGGTTCGGCGATACCGTAATATTCGAATTACTGCTGAGCAATGTCTTGATGCCGCTGCAGAGTCCGAAAATCAGGCAGCCCTTTAATGTTCCCTGTGGTGTAAACTTACCAAAAATAACGGCTGCAATGGCAATAAAACCCTGGCCGACGATCAATGTCGGACGGAACTGATTGACTGTTGCAAGCGTGATATAAGCGCCGCCAAGTCCTGCCAGGAAGCCGGATAATATCACACAGATGTAACGAATCCCGTGCACGTTGATGCCCAGCGTATCGCAGGCCTTCGGATGCTCACCTACTGCCCGCAGTCTCATACCGAAACGGGTTTTGTAAAAAACAAACCAGGCCACTGCTACCAGAATAAAGCAGAGATAAGCAGCCGCATAGGTACAGAACACATTGTAGCCAAAGGAGCCAACCGGGAAAACGCCCTCAAACAGCTTGGGCAGCTTGGAGGAGGTATCAATGGGTGTGGTGTCCGAGGAATTGTTAAACATGGCACGGCAGATAAAGATAGCCAGGCCGGGCGCCAGGAAATTGATGGCCGTACCGGAAATGGTCTGATCGGCGCCGTAGGTAATACAGGCAATCGCATGAATGACTGCGACAAGCGCCCCGGCAATCCCCGCGCACAGGAAAGCAAACCATCCGTTTCCCGTATACAGTGCCACAACAGAGCCGGTAAAAGCTCCCACTGTCATCATACCTTCTATCCCGATATTGACCACACCGCTTCTCTCAGAAAAACAGGAACCGAGACCGGCGAACAGCAAGGGCGGCGTAGCCAGTAACATGGCGTTAATTACCAGACCAAGATTTGTAATTACTGTACTCATTTCTTTTTACCTCCCTTTCTGTTGGTCAGAAGTGTCTTAAACACATGAGAAACCGCGATGAAAAGAACAATCACACCCATGATGATATCGATCACCTCACTGGGAGCGTTGATCAATGTCAGCTTCGTGCCGCCGTATTTCATCACGCCATAGAAAAGGCCGGCGAAAATGCAGCCGATCGGGTTGGAAGAACCGATCAATGCAACCGTGATGCCCTGGAAGCCATATCCCTCCTGCCCCGCAAACTGGCTGATACGGTAAGACATTCCGCAGAGCTGTACCATGCCGCCCAGACCGGACAAAGCACCGGAAATTGCCATTGCTTTTAAGAAAGCCGCATTGGAATTGATGCCGCCGTATTCCGCGGCGTTTTTATTAAAGCCCACAGCCCGCAGCTGATAGCCCAGAGTCGTTTTATTGATAATCACCCAAATGATTACCGCGACCACAACGGCCAGCACAATCCCCCAGTTGGTATAGGCACAGCCGGTCAGATTGGTGAGCCATTCCGGACAGACGATAGACGCAGTGGACTGTATGTTTTTGGTGGCCTCGACATTGCCCTCATTCTCCAGGAAGGGCAGGTTCACCATGTAGTTGCTCAGATAATATGCGATCCAGTTGAACATGATGTAGGAAAGGACTTCGTTGATTCCCTTTTTCACCTTCAAAAGGCCAACCACTGCGCCCCAGAGTCCGCCGGCTGCCATGGCCGCCAACGCGCACACAATCGCGTGAAGAACCGGCGGCAGGGAAACACATACTCCCACCACACTGGCGGCAAGGGAGCCAACCACGAACTGTCCCTCGGCACCGATATTGAAAACGCCGGTTTTAAAGGAAAACGCTACGGACAGACCCGTCAGTATCAGCGGTGTCGCGTAAACGACAGACCAGGCTATGTACTTTGGCTTGCTGAGCGCGCCCGAAAAGAGCTTCCCATAAGCGGCTGCCGGACTGATTCCGATCACGGCTAAGAGGATAGCCCCCACAATAAAGCCGACCACAATGGCGATCAGCGTATAGAGGACATTGCCGTCGGCAATGCTCTGCATCAGGGATTTTTTTTCTTTATTCATGCTGCGCACCTCCCGCCATCATAAAGCCAAGCGTCTTCTCATCCGCATCTTTTCCGGGTACAGAGCCGGTGATTTTTCCTTCAAAGATGACTTCGATCCTGTCTGACAGGCTCATAATCTCATCCAGCTCGAAGGACACTAAGAGCACCGCTCTTCCCTTATTTCTCTGCTCCACCAGATATTTGTGCACAAATTCAATAGCGCCCACATCCAGGCCGCGGGTCGGGTTCACCGCAATTAAAAGGTCAGAGTCGTTCGTCACCTCTCTGGCGATAATCACCTTCTGCTGATTGCCGCCGGAAAGCGTCCCGGCTGCGTGCTGTTCACTTCCTCTGGGGCGGATATCAAACTTTTCAATCAATTCCTTCGCATGTTTGTCAATCGCGCCTTTCTGCAGAAACGCTCCTTTTGCGAAAGGTGCTTTTTCATAGTTCTGCAGTATCATATTCTCCGCTATGGTGAAATCCAGAACAAGGCCATATTTCTGCCGGTCCGCGGGAATGGATGTAATCCCCAGATCAAACGCTCTGCGCGGAGTTACATTGTATGCGTCCTGGCCGTGGATTGTCACACTGCCGGAAGTCGCCTTTTTCAATCCGGTCAGGATTTCCACCAGTTCCGTCTGACCGTTGCCGTCCACACCGGCGATGCCTACGATTTCTCCGCTGCGCACCTGAATATTAAAGCCGCGCAGAATCTCGATATCACGATAATCGTTGCCGTGCAGATCCTTCACATCCAGGACAACGTCGCCCGGCGTTTTATCAGGTTTCTCAACGGTAAAGGAAACGTCGCGGCCTACCATCATGGCTGCCAGCTCATTCTCATTGACCTTGTCCACATCGACAGTATCAATGTATTTGCCGGCCCGGATGATGGTGCACTTATCCGCACAGGAGGTAATCTCTTTTAATTTGTGCGTGATGAGAATTACAGATTTTCCATCTTTGGTCAGGTGCCCGATCGTCTCAATCAGCTCCGTGATCTCCTGAGGCGTCAGGGACGCTGTCGGCTCATCCAGAATCAGTATGTCTGCTCCGCGGTAAAGAACCTTCAGAATTTCCACACGCTGCTGCATGCCAACGCTGATGTCCTCGATTTTGGCGTCCGGATCAATGGCCATATTATAACGTTTGGAAAGCTCAATCACTTTCTCTCTCGCGCTTTTTAAGTCCACAGTAAGGCCCTTGGTCGGCTCTGTGCCCAGAACGATATTTTCCACCACCGTGAAGGGCTGCACCAGCATAAAGTGCTGATGAACCATGCCTATGCCCAGTTCAATGGCTTTGTTGGGGCCGTCCATGACCGCCTTTTGTCCGTTGATGAATATCTCGCCCTCTGTAGGCTGGTATAAGCCATAGAGCACGTTCATCAGAGTGCTTTTGCCCGCGCCGTTTTCGCCTAAAATCGCATGAACCTCGCCCTTTTGGACGGTCAGGTCAATGTGATCGTTGGCTACGAAATCGCCGAATTTTTTGACGATTCCCTTCATCTCAACGGCGGCAGTTTTCTGTTCGTTTCCCACCTGTTTTCCTCCTTGCGTATATTGTGCCATAATCAGATGATTAAAGTATCATTAGATAATCAAAAACAGGAAACACCTTTTAAGCAGTGTTTGCCTGAAAAGGATTTTTAAATCCACAGACTTCTGAAAGGAAATTAAATGACAATAATCTCCCGGAAACCGGCTTCCAGCGCACACTGGCGCATATGCTCCATATAATCCGCATCCGGCTGGGGATAATGTCTGTATTGCTCTCTGACACCGTTTTGTCGGAAAGCAATCAGCTTATACCGTAAGGAGGAAATATCCATGTATGGTTTTAAATACGCAGCGATCTCATGGATAATGGCCTCGCCGTCATTTAAGCCCGGTACCATAACAGTGCGGATTTCCGCAAGCTTACCCGTCTCTGCCAGATATGCGGCGTGTTTCAGCACCTGCACGTTGTCAGAACCGGTAACGCTTTTATGCTCTTTTTCATCAAAAGCCTTGATATCAAGCATGACGCCGTCCGTCACCGCCATTACCTCAGGCATGAGCTCATACGAAATCATACCGTTGCTGTCTAAAAGGGTGTTCAGTCCCGCCTCTTTACAAAGACCGAAAAATTCTTTCAGGAACTGAGGATGAAGGGTACATTCACCGCCGGAAACAGTAACGCCGCTGATATAAACAGCGTATTTCGTGACTTCATCAAAGACTTCCCTCACGGTCATCTCCCGGATTCTGGGGCTTGCGTCATGTGGACAAATACGAATACAGGTATCGCAGCGAACACAGCGCTCCGGGCGAAATTTCACCTTGTCGTCCTCAGTGTACAAGGCTTGAACCGGGCACTTTTCCACGCAGGCGCCGCAGTTGATACAAAGGCGTCTGGTCTCCGGGTTATGGCAATAGCGGCAATCAATATTACAACCCTGTAAAAATACTGCGGTACGGTTTCCGGGCCCGTCCACGCAGCTGAACGGGATGATCTGATTAACCGGATATTTCTGATTAGCCTGGTTATCTGTCACCATAAAGAACTTAACGAACCTTTCTCTCCAGCACTCTTCCGTTTTGCACGGCACCCGCTCCCAACTGGGTCGTATTCTGCAGCACCCGCTCGCCTCTCTGATATTTCTCAATCTCGGAACGCTTGACCAGATACCCTGTTATGCGGATCACATCGCTGTCCTTGTCATGGAAGGACAGGTAGCGAAGATCTTTCTGAAACGCCCCCTTCACCACGTCCAGAATAAACTGCGGATTTTTGCGGGCCGTCATCTCCATGGGGAAGATGTCGCCCGTACCGGACGGAAAATATTTGTGGAAGAGGCTGCAGTTTTCCAAATGTTCAAAGAGCGTATCCGGCTCTTCACCGATCGGAATCCTGGTGCCGGGTGTGATGTCCACATCCTGCGCAATGCCTACCTGTGCATGCAGCAGATAATGTCCGCCGGTCGCTTCACAGTATGGTGCCTCATGCGACTGGTTGAAGGCGTCAATCTGATCCATAATCTCCACACCCAGTTGATCAGCTTCTTTGCAATGACCGAAGCGGCCCTCTTTTCCTTCTTTTTCAAATAAAATATTGACTGCGTCGGCCAGACCTACCAGACCGTACATAGCAGTAAAACGATCCCGATGAATCAGGCCTTCCTTTGCCAGAAAATGATGCTCAAAAAAGCCGCTCTCCTCCACAATAAAGCGCACACGGGAATCCATGTAGCGGGCCTGCAGATCCATCACCTTCGGGAGTACGTTTTCTTTAAAGTCCTGGATATTCTCCGCCCGCTTCGCGATATTGCCCAAAATCAGGCGGCAAAGCGTATAGGAGCCGCCGCCGCAAAGCAGTCCATTGTAGCAGCTGGCAATCACATAGTCGTCTCCAAGCTCAGAGCGGAACATTTTGTGATTGGCGAAGCTGGGCTTGGCGCTCCTTAAGCAGGTCTTCACAGCTTCAAGAGCAAAATCATCAGGTGTGATGTCCGGGTCATATTTTAAAGAGATATTGGGAACTGCCAGCTCCAGATCCCGTTCCGCCTCCAGGATCAGCCGACCGGCTCTGGTGGCCTCGGGTCCTAAATTAGCATGGGAAAAAGAATCCAGTACAGTTCTGTCGATATGTGTCAGGAATAACTTCAGATGCTTTTTGACAAGATCGTCATCCATGTCCTGGATAAACGGGTCAAGAAGCTTGTCCAGCGCGCCCACATAGACCGGATAGTTGGTAATGCTGGGTACGTGTTTGTAAATGATCAGCAGATTGTTGACCGCTTCAAAGAAATCGGTGGGCGGCGCAAGCTGTAAAAACTCGCTGCCCTCAGCAAAAAATTTATCATAATCAGGGATAATATAACGCGGACGCATCGGCGCGTGCCCCTCATATAAATCACAGATGCACTGTCTGCCCGGTACCGGATCCAGATACTCCTCCAGACCGTCCGGCAAATCCAGAACCTCCATCAGAGAATCCGCCTGATTGGCAAGATTGGTCAGCTTCTGCTCATGGGTCAGGACGGGGCTTTCAATGATATCCAGTATATCCTTTCTGGTCCGCTCCACTCTTTCCATCGAAATCGGTCTCATATGCCACCTCCATCAGCTTCTGTATTACATTGTCTTCATTCATTCCATTATATACAAAACCGCACAGAAATGCAAAGCATTTCTGTGCGGTTTGTTCAGATATTTTTTACAAATATTTTAGCTGTGTTTCGTGTGAGCTTAATCCAGAGTATAAACATCTCCGTAAGCAGCCTCGAACTCTTCCTGCGTCTTCGGTACAACGATATCACCCGCGATAATCTGCTCTTTGATCTCCTCGATCGTGGAAATCACATCGTCCGGAAGCAGATCTGTGGTCGGAGCAATGTCAACACCCTCGCTGGCCAGATCATAGGTATGAATGCCCGCGGTGAAGTTGCCCTCATAAGCGTCAAGACCGATCTCATAGGAAGCGGTATCCACACGCTTCATAGCGGAAGTGATGACATTCTCAGGAGCATAGGAGCTCTGGTCGGAGTCTACGCCGATGGCATAGATATTGGCTTCCTTGCAGGCTTCGATCACGCCAAGGCCGGTGCCGCCGGCAGCATGGAAGATCACGTCCGCACCATTGGTAATCTGCGCGTTAGCCAAAGACTTACCGGTTGCAGAATCGCCAAAGGAGTTTGCATTTGATTGAAGAACGGTTGCATCCGGGTTTGCATCCAGAACGCCGGCTACATAGCCGTATCCGAACTCATTCATGGTGGTGGTGCTCATGCCAAGCACAAAGCCTACTACATTGCTCTCGGTCATCAGACCCGCAACATAACCTACCAGATAGGACGCCTGAGACTGCTCAAACATCAAGCAGGCCACATTTTCCTTGTCAGCGTTGGTGCTGTCATCAATGATGGCAAAGAGGATATCCGGGTTTGCGTCAGCCGCCTCGCCGATGGCATCCGCCAGCATGTAGCCTACGCCGATAATCAGATCATACTCCTCATCCACAAAGGTCTCGATATTCGCGGAATAATCAGAATCGGTAGCGGACTCCAGATAATTCACCTCGATCAGACCTTCATAGTCCTCACCCAGCTGAGACAGGCCTTCCCAGGATGACTGGTTGAAAGAACCATCGTTCACACCGCCGGTATCCGTTACCATACCGATTTTGTACGGCTCGTCAGAAGTGGTTGTTGAAGAAGTGCCGGTGGAGCTGCCGCAGGCAACAAGACCAAGAACCATCGCTGCGGTCAGGACTGCTGCAAAAAGTTTCTTTTTCATTTCTTTCCTCCTATATGTAGTTTGATGAAAAAAAGACAGATAAGACATCATCTTGGCCGCACCAAGCAGCCTCGATTTTACGTCCCACTGACAGGAATTTTACACGCATTGACATTTTTCGTCAACTGATTTTCCAATGTTTTTTCACATTATTTTCACAAAAATTTAAAAACAGCCGTGGTGCTGGCCCATCGGCTGTTTTTAAATGCAGATATCTTTCTGTTCAAAGAAGAGCCAGAACAGATGTCGCTTTCGTATTTTCCGGCATGGTCACTCCAAAGTTTTCAGCGACCGAACAGCCGATCACAGCGAAGGTATCCTGATCAGAAAGCTTCCCTCCCTGCTCCATGCCCGCAGACCAGGCAATAAAGGGTACCTTTTCCCGCGTGTGGTCTGTGCCGGTATAGGTAGGATCATTTCCATGGTCGGCTGTGATAATCAACAGATCATCCTCCCGCATCGCAGCCATGAATTCTCCCAGCTTTTCATCAAACCGCTCCAGCTCCTGAGCATAACCCACGGGATTTCTCCTGTGACCCCACAGAGCGTCAAAATCTACCAGGTTCGTAAAGCAAAGCCCTGTGAAATCTTCCGACAGCATGTCAATTGTCTGTTCCATACCATGTACACTGCTTTTCGACTTGAGCGCTTTTGTAATCCCCTTTCCACAGAAAATATCGTTGATTTTACCAATGCTGATGACATCAAAGCCCGCTTCCTTTAACGCCGTCAGAGCCGTTGGGCCATAAGGCTCCACAGCATAGTCATGGCGGTTGGATGTCCGCACAAATTCCCCTTTTTTCTTTCCGACATAGGGTCTGGCAATCACGCGGCCCACCTTCCACTCTTCCCGCATGCAGAGCTCTCTGGCGATCTCACAGCAGCGATACAGATTCTGAAGATCAAAGGTCTCCTCATTGCCGCAGATCTGCAGCACACTGTCCGCAGACGTGTACACAATCATGGCGCCGGTATTGATTTCCTCTTCTCCCAGCTCTTCCAGGATTTCAGTGCCGCTCGCGGCCTTATTGCCGATTACCTTTTTGCCGCAGCGCGCTTCCAGCTCCCGGATCAGCTCAGGCGGAAATCCCGTATCTGTAAAGCTCTTGAAAGGAGCCGTAATATGCAGCCCCATCATCTCCCAGTGCCCCGTCATCGTGTCCTTGCTGACGCTGCGTTCATATAGCTGTGCGTACCTCGCAAGCGGTTTTTCAACCGGCTCCACCCCCTTCATCGGGTGCAGATTCGCCAGTCCAAGCTTCTGCAGATTCGGAATACGAAAGTTCTCCACGCTCTGCGCAATATGCCCCAGCGTATCCACTCCAACATCCCCATAATCCGCACTGTCCGGCATCGCGCCAATGCCAAGGGAGTCTATGACTATTACAAAAATCCGATTATACTTATACATGTTCCTCGTCCTCTCCAATCAGAACCCGCACCGCTTCAATCGCCACCCGTATCACCAGATCCGTCTCATGCACCTGTTTATTGGGCAAACCCAGGCGCTCCCGCTCCTGATTGGCAATTGCCAAAAGGCACGTCCCCGTCCTGGCGCGCAGATACCCGCCTACAATAAACAGCGCCGCTGACTCCATCTCACTGGCCTTGCAGCCCATCTTCAGCCATGCCTGCCACTTTTCCATCAGCTCATACCCAGCCGGAAGCTTCTCCGGTTCATGCTGGCCGTAGAAGGCATCCTTGCACTGAACCACGCCGGTATGATATGTCGCGCCCAGGCATTTCGCCGCCTGCACCAGCGCATTCGTCACGTTCAGATCCGCCACCGCGGGATACTCAATCGGCGCATATTCCTTGCTGGTACCTTCCATACGAACCGCGCCTGTGGCAATTACAATATCGCCGCCCTGAACATCAACATCCATACCGCCGCAGGTTCCAACGCGGATAAAGGTATCCGCACCGCATTTACGCAGCTCCTCCACCGCTATGGAGGTGCTGGCGCCGCCAATCCCCGTGCTGGTGACAGAAACCTTCACCCCGTCGAGCGTTCCGGTATAGGTCACGAACTCCCTGCTGTCAGCGACCAGAACCGGATCATCCAGACAGGCCGCAATCTTGATACAGCGCTTGGGATCTCCCGGCAGCAGGACATATCTGCCGACCTCTCCGGGTCCGACCTGAATATGATACTGTTTTCCGCTGCCTTCCGTATAATCAATCACCTGTATTTTCCTCCTGTTCCGCTGTGTCATCCGTTCCCGAGCCACCGTCGCGTTCTTCCTCGATATCCTCAATTCTTTCCCAATTGGGATTGCTTTCCTCCTCACTGCTTTGCGCGGAATCACTGTAAATCGTACTCATGGTATTACTGATTGTGGTAGGAGTCCTCATTTCCTCCGATTCTAATTTATTGTGCTCATAAATCCACATACCGCTTGTGAGTGCCAGAGTAGAAAACGCCACCATGATTGCAGCAGTCAGAAAGGTCAGAATATTATATTTCATCGTCCAGCTCCACCTCCCTTGGCAGAATAACCGTGACCGTAGTGCCTTCGCCGGGCTTTGAATCGAAATTCATAACACCGGAATGCTTTTTGACAATCAGATCACAGAGGCTTAATCCGATACCGGCGCCGCCGTTGGAACGGCTCCTCGCCTTATCCACCCTGTAAAACGCGTCCGTAATACGGTCCAATTCCTCCTCTTCCATTCCTATTCCCTGATCCTGAACGGCCAGACAGACAATATCCGGCTCTTCCCAGATGGAAAACCAGACAGTGGAACCGCTCTCACTTGCTCTTGCTGCGTTTTCAATCAGATTGCGCACCAGACAGATCAGCATACTGCGATCCCCGCTGAAAGCTGAAACCTCAACTGTACTCTGCAGTTTGATGCGCCGTTCCCTTAAATTTGCTTCCAGCATATTGGAAACATCCTTCACAAAGGCCTCCGCATCAATTGTCTCCCGGTTTAACTCATCCTCCCGGAAAATGGCCATGCTTAAGAGTTCCTGCCCCATATGACTTAAGCGCTTGCTTTCCGTCATAATGTACTCCAGCGCATCAATCCTTTCTTTCTCCGTGCAGGGAGCCTTCTCCAGATATTCCGCATACCCGTAAATCGCGGTAAGCGGGGTACGCAGCTCATGCGCCACATCATCCACCAGCTGCTGCTTGACTCTGTTTTCCCTCTGCAGCTGTTCCAACTGGCTCTGAATCTCCTCCGCCATCTCGTTAAAACGCTCTGTCAGAGACGCAATATCGTCCTTTCCTTCCACCTCAACCGGAAGCCACGGTTCTCCCAGACGCATCCGCTCCACTTCCTCACTTAAGCGTTTAAGCGGATAGGTCATCTCATAAAGCAGAAGATAAAGGATTGCCGCCAGCACGACTGAACAGCTTAAGCTGATGATCATAAAGACCGTTTTCAAATCTGACCAAAGCTGATAAAAATCAGTCAGGGGCTTCGTATAATAGAGCTGATAACCCTCATACGGCGTCTCTAAGAGCTCTGTCACATACAGAATCGGATCGTCTCCGCCCATATAAAGCTGTATCAGCTGCTGTCCCATCGTCAGATCCTCACTGACGTCCACATAGCGGATCTCCAGCGTCACATTTGAATCCTTATTCGCCATATAGTCAATATAGGTCTGACTGACTTCCTCCACAATGCCTTCCCGAAGCTGCTGTACGCCCGGCAGAGATTCGATATCTCTCACAATGGTATGGCAGAGCATGTGCACCTCATCCGAAGCCTGATCCTTTGCCGACTCAATATTATAATCAAAAATTTTTCTGGCGCCCATGAAAAGGCCTACGTTCAGGACCGGCAAAAAAAGCAGAAGCGCCGTCATGTAAATTTTCTGCCACAGCTTCATTGCGTTGTCTCCAGGCGATAGCCAAGTTTATAAAGGGTCTTGATCTGATTCTCCCAGCCAAGCTTTTTGCGCAGCTTCACGATATGAACGTCCACCGTGCGCGCGTCTCCGTCAAAGTCATAGCCCCAGGCCATATTCAGCAAACGATCCCGGCTCAGGGCGATATTGGCATTACGAATCAGCACCTCCAACAGAGACCACTCCTGAGGCGTCAGTGTGATCTCCTCTCCATCCCTGACAACTCTCTGGGAAACCAGGTCCACAGTGACGCCCGCCAGCTCAAAGGTGGACGCGTCCTTTTTATAACGTTTCAGGATCAGGTTCACCCGCGCGATCAGCTCCAGCATATCGAATGGCTTCACGAGATAATCCTCCGCCCCGCTGGTGAGTCCCTTTAACTTATCCTGAATGCCGTCCCTTGCGGTCACAAACATCACCGGAATGTCATGAATCTCCTTGATGATATCCAGTCCGGAGATATAGGGAAGCATGATATCTAAAATGACCAGATCAATATCCGCCCGCGAATCCAGAATTTCCAGCGCCTCACGGCCGTCAAAAGCCTGCAAAACCTGGTGATTTTGCAGCACCAGGTTTTGTTTCATCAGTTGGTTGATCGGTTTTTCATCTTCTACAATTAAAATACGGGCCATGATATCCTCCCGAAGGTCATTCCAAAACTATGTTCTGTCATACATCCGAAACCCGGCATTCATGCTACGCATGTAAACCCTGGCACGTAACTTCTATCCCCGCTAGTTTCGAATGTATGGCGCTGTGTTCTCTGCGATGATGTCGCTGATGCTCTTAAGATTTGCGCTGACCTCATAATCCGTCTGGCCAAAGAGCACCTCATGTACATAGGATGCCGTCACTGTCAGATCTGTCGTCACGATACTGTCTCCACAGCTCAAATCCGCAAACACGCGCTGGTCAGCGGTAGGTACTCCTCCCTCATCCGTGATATAATAATCCGTGATCTGTCCTGCAAGCTCCACCATATCCTCCAGGTCCACACTGGTGGCTATGTACTGAGCCCCCACATTGACAGCCTTCGTAAGTGTCGCCGGATCCGTCTGCTGCGCCACATCCATGATTGCCATCAGGACCTCCCGCTGTCTCTGTGTTCTCGAAAAATCATTGCCGATTGCGCGGATCCTGCAGTAAGCAACCGCCTGCAGCCCATCCACAAGCTGATATCCGGCTTCCGTCACCTCCGTATAGCCAATGCCCATATCCACGGCCATACTCAGCTGATACCCGTTGACATATGGAAGCTCGTCCTCGGCAATCTCGATGTAAATGCCCCCCAGTACATCAATGACTTCCTTACGGCCCTCAAAACCAATCGCCACA
>JAJPXG010000126.1 GCA_021205565.1 Lachnospiraceae bacterium
GACAAGCTTGGTCTGACAGAGAAAAAGGCTTTTCGTTTCTGCTACGTAAATGATTTCCCGATGTACGAGCTCGACCCGGAGACAAGAAAAATCGGCTTTACGCATAATCCGTTTTCCATGCCGCAGGGTGGTCTGGATGCTCTTAAGAATCAAAATCCGCTCGACGTGCTGGCGTACCAGTATGATATCGTATGCAACGTCGTGGAGCTTTCCAGCGGCGCGGTGCGTAATCACGATATGCAGATTATGGAGAAGGCATTCGAGATTGCGGGCTATGATAAAGAAACCCTGAAAACGAAATTCGGCGCGCTCTACGAGGCATTTCAGTTCGGTGCGCCGCCGCACGCGGGCATGGCGCCCGGCATCGACCGCATGCTGATGCTTTTAAAAGAGGAGAGCAATATCCGCGAGGTGATCGCCTTCCCGCTGAACAGTTCCGCGCAGGATCTGATGTGCTCGGCGCCGGGCGAGGTGACGGAGCAGCAGCTGAGGGAAGTGCATATTAAGGTGAGGGATTAGCGATGGCAAATATCATTTCAGATGAGACAATCGAGTACGTCAGTATCCTGGCGAAGCTGGAGCTTTCTGATGAGCAGAAGGAGGCGGCGAAAAAGGATATGGGCCGGATGCTGGATTACATCGATAAACTAAATGAGCTGGATACGGGCGGCGTGGAGCCCATGTCGCATGTGTTCCCGGTGCGCAATGTATTCCGGGAGGATGTGGTGACAAACGGGGACGAGAGCGAGCAGATTCTGAAAAATGCGCCGGAAGAGCAGGACAATATGTTTGTGGTGCCGCGGACGTTTGAATGAGGGGAATCAAATGGATATCTTATCATTAACAGCAGTGGAGTTGTCATGTGCGATCCGCGAGGGCAGGACGACCGCGCCGGAAGCACTCACCGCGGTCTTTGGGCGGATTGCTAAAAAGGAAGCGGAGTATCATTGCTATATCACGATTGAAAAAGAAAAGGCCATGCGGGAGGCTGAGAAAGTGCAGGCGCGGATTGCAACCGGAGAACTGACTGGGCCGCTGGCCGGGGTGCCGGTGGCAATCAAGGATAATCTCTGCACGGAAGGGACGCTGACGACGTGCGGCTCTAAAATCCTTGAAAATTTCGTGCCGACCTATTCCGCGGAGGCAGTGAAGCTGCTGCAAAAAGCGGGTGCGGTGATCATCGGCAAAACCAATATGGATGAATTTGCCATGGGCTCCACCACGGAGACCTCGTATTTTGGCGTGACGAAAAACCCGGCGGACACTTCCCGCGTGCCGGGCGGCTCCTCTGGCGGCTCCGCCGCCGCCGTCGCCGCGGGCGAATGCTTCTTTGCCCTGGGCTCCGATACGGGCGGCAGCATTCGCCAGCCGGCGGGCTACTGCGGCGTGGTGGGCTTAAAGCCCACCTACGGCACCGTCTCCCGTTACGGCCTGGTGGCCTACGGCTCTTCCCTCGATCAGATCGGGCCGTTAACGAAGGACGTTGCCGACTGCACCGCCGTCCTCTCCGTCATCGCTTCCCATGATGAGAAGGATTCTACCTCCATGGCCCGGACGGATACGGACTTTACATCTGCCCTTGTGCAGGACGTGAAGGGCTTAAAAATCGGCATTCCGCGCGATTATTTCTCTGAAGGACTGGATCCGCAGGTGAAAGATAAGGTGCTTCACGCAGTGAAGGTGCTTCAGGCAAACGGCGCCATTCTGCAGGAATTTGACCTAAGCCTCGTGGACTACGCCATCCCCACCTATTATACCATCGCGGCCGCGGAGGCCAGCTCCAACCTGGAGCGCTTCGACGGCATCAAATACGGTTACCGCGCCCCCGGCGATACCCTGGGGCTCCATGAAATGTATAAAAAGACTCGCTCCGAGGGCTTCGGCGAGGAGGTCAAGCGCCGGATCATGCTGGGCAGCTTTGTCTTAAGCAGCGGCTATTACGATGCCTATTATTTAAAGGCGTTAAAGGTGAAGGCCATGATCAGACAGGCCTTTGACGAGGCTTTTTTAAGATACGATATCATCCTGGGACCGGTCTCGCCCACCACCGCACCGAAGTTAGGAGAGAGCCTGTCCGATCCGCTGAAGATGTACCTCGGCGATATTTACACGATTTCCGTCAATCTGGCGGGACTCCCGGCCATCAGCCTCCCTTGCGGGAAGGATGATCAGGGCCTGCCAATTGGTTTACAGCTCATCGGCGACTGCTACTCGGAGAAAACTTTGATCCGTGCGGCATACACTTATGAGCAGGCGGTCAGGGACACAAAAGTAACTGAAGCGGAAAGCGACCTCTTATCAGCAAAGCATACCGGGACGAATGGCTTCGCAATATCGCCGCAGAATGATAAGCTGGCTGAGAGCAGGAAAAAGACTGACATGTGCGCAGAGCAGATCAGAAGCAGTCATGCCGATATCTGCGCATCCGCCGGGAAGGAGGCCTGACCATGGCAAAACAATACGAAACCGTCATCGGCCTGGAAGTCCATGTCGAGCTCGCCACGAAAACCAAGATCTTCTGCGGCTGCTCCACGGCCTTCGGCGGCGCGCCCAACACCCACACCTGCCCGGTCTGTACCGGCATGCCCGGCAGCCTGCCTGTCTTAAATAAAAAAGTCCTGGAATACGCCGTAGCTGTGGGCCTTGCAACGAACTGCGACATCACCCGGGTCTGCAAATTTGACCGCAAAAATTATTTTTACCCGGACAATCCCCAGAATTACCAGATTTCCCAGCTCTATCTGCCGATCTGCCGCAATGGTTATGTGGAGATTGAGACTAAGGACGGCAAAAAGAACGTTGGCATCCACGAGATTCATATGGAGGAGGACGCCGGCAAGCTCATTCACGATGACTGGGCGGACCGCACCCTGGTGGATTACAACCGTTCCAGTGTGCCCTTGATTGAAATTGTGTCCGAGCCGGACATGCGCTCCGCTGAGGAAGTCATCGCCTATCTGGAGAAGCTGCGGATGCTCATTCAATATCTGGGCGTCAGCGACTGCAAACTCCAGGAGGGCAGTATGCGCGCGGACGTGAACATCTCTGTCAGGGAGGTCGGCGCGTCAGAATACGGCACCCGCACGGAAATGAAAAATCTGAACTCCTTTAAGGCCATTTCCCACGCCATTTCATGTGAGCGGGAGCGACAGATCGATCTTCTCGAAGCGGGAAAAAAGGTGATCCAGGAGACCCGCCGCTTCGATGATAACAAGGGGGAATCCTACCCCATGCGCAGCAAGGAGGACGCCCAGGACTACCGCTATTTCCCGGATCCGGATCTGGTGCCCGTATATGTGGATGACGCGTTTTTGCAGGAAATCAGGGATCGTCAGCCGGAATTCCGGGAGGCGAAAATGGAGCGCTATGAGCGCGAATACGGCCTGCCGGCGTATGATATCGAAATCCTGACCGGCGAGAAAGCCCTGGCTGATCTTTTCGAGGCGGCCACAGCCATCTGCGGCAGGCCCAAGCAGGTTTCCAACTGGCTCATGGGCGAGACCCTGCGCTTATGCCGCGAGAAAAATATGGACGCCTCCGATCTGTGCTTCAGTCCTGAGAATCTGGCGAAGCTGATCGACCTCACGGAGACAAAGACCATCAACGGCTCCGTAGCCAAGGAAGTTTTTGAAGTGATGTTTGAGGAAAATATTGACCCGACAGCCTATGTGGAAGAGAAGGGCTTGAAAACCGTCGGTGATGAAGGACTGTTAAGAAAAACGGTGGAAGAGGTGCTCGCCTTAAATCCGCAGTCCGTCTCGGACTATAAAGGCGGCAAGCAGAAAGCGATCGGCTTCCTCGTTGGCCAGACGATGAAGGCCATGAAGGGGAAGGCCGATCCGGGGATGGTGAATCAATTGTTACGGGAATATTTGGATCAATAATCCGTATATAATAGGTCGCGGGGAATATATAAACTGTCTTGTTCATACGTGCCGAACACTCCGATGAGCCTCTGGGCGTGACAATCGTGTTCGGGTGAGGCCTCCACGATTGTCAAGAGTCTCATCTCCATGGCACGAAAAATCGCTCGACAGTTTATATATTCCCCGCTCTATTACACAGAGTCATATTGGCATATAATTTTTCGCTGCTCAGATATCCTCCCCATTCTGATACCTCGCCACCACCCGGTGTATCCTTCCCACCGGATCCAGCAATTCACTGATCGAAGAGTCATGATTTAACGTATCAATCAGATACGCAATATACTTACTTAAGTCTGTGCTCAGATACCACTCTTTTTCAAGCAACTCGGGCTGCTGATAGATCAGATTGGTCGTCAGCACTCTCGTGATGATTCCGTCCTCATATGCCTTGTCGAACGGCTCCAAGCCGCCTGTAAACAGGCCGAACGTCGAGAAAATAAAAATCCGGTTGGCCTTGCGCGCCTTTAATGCCGCCGCCACCTCTAAAACAGACTCACCGGAGGAAATCATGTCGTCGATGATGATCATGTCCTTGCCCTCCACATCGGAGCCTAAAAATTCATGAGCGAGGATCGGGTTGCGGCCGTTCTCCACCCGCGTGTAGTCGCGGCGCTTATAAAACATACCCATGTCCAGACCCAGTACGTTGGCCACATAGATGGCCCGCTTCATGCCGCCCTCATCGGGGGAAATTACCATCATATGCTGCGAATCCAGCTTCAGATCCTTGACATTGCGCAGCAGATTCTTGATGAACTGGTAGCTGGCCGGCACCGTCTCGAACCCGTTTAACGGGATCGCGTTCTGTACTCTGGGGTCATGCGCGTCGAAGGTGATGATGTGGTCCACCCCCATCTTCACCAGCTCCTGCAGAGCGATGGCGCAGTTTAAGGATTCTGTGGTGCTGCGGTTATGCTGGCGGCTCTTATACAGATACGGCATGATGACCGTGATCCGGCGGGCCTTGCCGCCGACGGCAGCGATAATGCGCTTTAAGTCCTGATAGTGGTCGTCGGGAGACATGTGATTCTCATCCCCGAACAGAGAGTAGGTCATACTGTGGTTAGTCACATCCACCATAATATACAGGTCATACCCTCTGATCGATTCTAAGATCACGCCCTTGCCTTCGCCGGAGCCGAAGCGCGGCGTGGAGGCCTTCAGAAGGAAGGTGTCCCGCTGATAGCCGGCAAAGGGCAGCGTGTCCTTGTGTTCGCTTTCCCGTTCCTTTCTCCATTTCACCAGGTAGGCGTCCACCTTTTTGCTGAGCTCGTCACAGCTCCTTAAGGAGATGATGCCCAGCGATCCCACAGGTATGGTATTCAGGTTGCGTTCTTCTTCACGACTGGCCACTGCTTAATCCTCGCTTTCATGTTGTAATCGCTTTCGAATCCGGATATCAGGTCCGGACAGCCTTAATATTTGAAAACTCTCAACGATTCGGGAGGCGATTCGGTCCGAATAACGGTCCCGTATCTCACTGAGATTCAGATTCGTGGAAATAATGGTCGCTTTCTGTCTGAGCACACGCTCATTTAAAAAAGTAAAAAGCGCGGTGGTCACGAAGCTGTTGGTCATCTCCGCGCCCAGGTCGTCGATGATAACCAGGTCATAATTGTACAGATCCTGCACGCCGCTGTAAAGAGGATTCTGATGAAGTTCGTCAAAAAATGCAATCCCGCTGAAATAAAGGACGGAATACCCCTGATCGAGCAGCTCCTTGGCGACGCAGCCGGAAAGAAAGGATTTGCCGCAGCCTACGGTGCCGTAAAATAAGAGACTGTCCTTTTTTTCACCGAAATGATCGATCATCTCATGGCAGCAGGTTAGAGCCTTTTTGAAGCGGATCAGATCCTCGCCCTCGTAGTAGCGGCTGCTTAAGGTGGAAAAATTATTGGTCTGAATAAGGTCGCGGATGCCGGACTGCTGATATAGAGCCTCGATGCGGCGTTCCTTCATGCAGACGCAGGGTTCCCCGTTCACGTAGCCTTTATCCTGACAGATGGGGCAGCGGTAGATCGGATCGAGATAATCCGCGGGATATCCTACATTTGAGAGCTGTTCCTCCTTGCGATGACGGATATCCTGCATTTTGGCACGATATGCCGCTTCGTCAGAGGGTTCTCCGTATACGTTTCGCAGGGCATGCTCCATGCTGAGCGAAATCATCTGATCATGAAGCTCTCTTAAGGCGGGGATTTCTTTAAAAATCCGGGTCTGCCTTTCTGCTGAAAGCTGCTCATTGTGAAGCCGCAGATCCTCATATTCTTTTGCAATTGTCTTCAAAGGACTCATATCTGTGGGCAAGGTCTCAGACTCCTTCTTCACTGCAGCAGCTTCTCCAGGCTCGCATAATCGGTGTCAGACTGGGTGTGCTGTAAAAACGGATTGTTGGCTGCATACGCCGGCTGCGCTGACCTGTGCAGTACAGGCTGTTTTTTCTGTGCATAGGCATTGTCTGCCTTTGCAATATCCTCCAGACTTCTGACTCCGGCCTGGAACCAGGAGCGCAGAATCTTGTCCGCATACTGAAAGCGGCTTTTGTCGGTGGCCAGTACGGTTCTGCGGCAGGCTTCCATGATCACATCCTCTTTCAGTCCGTATTCCTGATACCAGCGTTTGATGTAGGCAGTCTCCGTGGAGGTGGGGTCGCTTTTTTTGCCGAGGGCATTCATGACGGAGTAAACCTGTTTGCTGTATTCCTGACTCTGCGCCTTCGCTTCCTCCGGGGTTGTGATGCCCTCGGAGGCCCAGGCGACGGCTACGCTTTCTACATATTTAAAATTCTTTTTGTTCTGAGAAGTGCAGTATTCCAGGAGGTACTCTGAAAGCTCGCAGGAAAAGTGCAGATTCTCCCTGATAAAGAGCAGAGATTCCACATCCCGGGAGGTCAGCGGTCTGCCGACAAAAGCCTCCGCTAAAAACATCAGCTCGGAAAACTCCCTGTCCCTGGACAGCTTTAATACATCATTTCTGGAAAGTCTGGGACGGACCGGTACTGTAAATCCTGTCTCACAGGGCGTTTCCTGATGAGGGGAGGCCGTTTCCTGCCCGTGAGCAGCAGCCTCATCCTCAAGAGAGAGAACAAGCACGCCCTTCTGCTCCCAGAAGTGCAGCGCACGCCTGATTTCCTTCTCCGTCTCATTAAAAAAGTCCGCCATCCGCGAAATCTGAAGCTGGTCAGAATCCGCCTGATGGCGCAGAATATAGAGGTAGACCTTTAACTGAAGCTCATTGGCTTTTGGGACAACCTGATCGATCACTGTATTGGAAATCACCGTCACCTCTGAGGGGGAGGCGAGCTGAATACTTGTATTTTTCATTGGTATGGCCTGCTTTTCTTTGATACCAAACAGTGTAACACAAGAACCTCCAAATGAAAACAGCATTTTTTTACAGGGTATGTGGATAAACCTGTGGATTCGACAGAAATCACCCCTGTGGATTTGTGGACAAGCCTAATTCTGAACGAGCGCTTCGCCCACTTTTACGATGTCTCCGGCCCCCATGGTAATGAGCATATCCTGGTGGATACATTTTTTTAATAAAAATTTTTCGATGGATGGAAAATCCGGCAGGTAATAGCATTCCGTCCCCAGCGCCCGGATGCGGTCGCACAGATCCTGGGAGCTGATCCCTAAGGTATCCGTTTCTCTGGCCGCGTAGATGTCCGCCAGTACAACTGCGTCCGCTTTTGAAAGCGCGTGGGCAAAGTCGTCCAACAGCGCCTTTGTCCGGCTGTAGGTATGGGGCTGGAAGACACACCAGAGCTTCTCATGCGGACAGTCTAAGGCCGCGGTGAGCGTGGAGGTAATCTCCGTGGGATGGTGGGCGTAATCGTCTATGACGGTGACGCCGTTAAAGGTACCCTTGTATTCAAACCGTCTCTGGCTGCCCTCAAAGCAGTGCAGCGCCGGAAGGGAAATCCCCCGGTCAATGCCAAGCGCATCCGCTGCCGCCAGCGCCGCCATGGCATTGTAAATATTGTGCCGGCCCGGAACGCGCAGAGCGATCGTGACAGCGCCTGTCGGCGTCATGATGTCGGCTGTCATGCCGTGCTCCCCCTGAGAGGAGATCTGAAGAGGATAATAATCGCTTGAAGAACCGGTGCCGAAGGTGACAACCCGGCAGGGCAGATCATCAGTCAGCTGTTCGTAATTCTCGATATCGCCGTTGATGATCAGAAGACCGTCTGAGGGTACCTTCTTCGCAAAGAGGTGGAAGGAATGCCGGATGTCGTCCAGATCCTTAAAGAAATCCAGATGATCCTCCTCTATATTTAAAATCAGTGCGACCTTCGGATACATACTTAAAAAGCTGCTGGTATATTCGCAGGCTTCAGCTACAAAGTGGGAACCGTTTCCGATCCGGATATTGCCGCCGATGGAATTGAGCATGCCGCCGACAGAGACTGTCGGGTCGGCATCGGCTGCCATGAGAATTTCCGAGATCATGGAGGTGGTGGTTGTTTTACCGTGTGTGCCGGAGACGGCGATGGGGCAGGGGTAATTTTTCATCAGCTGTCCCAAAAGCTCAGCCCGGCTTAACATGGGCAGGCCGCGCGTCAGGGTTTCCTGAAATTCCGGGTTATCCCGATGGATGGCGGCGGTGAAGACGACGCAGTCGATATCCGCCGTGATATTCTCCGCCCTCTGACCAATGTAAACCTGCGCTCCGGCCTGTGTCAGGTGCTCTGTCAGGGAGGACGCTCTCATATCGGAACCGGAGACCTTAAATCCTTCCTTCAGTAAAATTTCTGCGAGTCCCGACATGCTGATGCCGCCGATTCCACAGAAATAGATATGTGATGGTGTATGAAAATCAATCTGATACATAATATGAATATATCCCTCATGAAAATATTGTGCTGTTTGGATCCGCCGCCGCGCGCAAGCGGGCCTGTATATGTAAAACGGGCGGTTCTGGATAATGTCAGCACCTGTATTATAGCGCCAAACGCCGAAAATTACAATCATAAGTGTTTTGATCTGCAGAGGTTTTATGACTATTCACGGCCGATTTGAGAAATATAAACAGACACTTCGGGTGTCCTTTGTCTGTAAGGGGCTGATGATAATTCCGAATTTCCCGCTTTTCGGCGCAAATTTGACATACCTGACAAAATAAGTCGGAAATGAACGAAAACAGAAACGTAAAAACTGCCAAAATTTTAACAGAGTAAATTGTAAAACAGTGCTAAATCCACAAAAAATACACAAAAAAGTTTGATTTGGAAAGTAAATTCTATTCACTTTTTCGAATGAGTATGTTATAATCGGTTTATTGAAATCGGGCAAATCCTTCCAGAGGCCTTTTTGACCTATGCCCACTGTTTCAAATTCTCATTCGCTGCGGACCCTTCATCGTGCCGCGGCAAAAACGGACTGGATGAGGTGATAACATGGTTAAGAAAGAAATGATTGCGATGCTGTTGGCCGGCGGACAGGGTAGTCGTCTGGGCGTGCTGACAACCAAGGTTGCAAAACCCGCAGTTTCCTTCGGCGGAAAGTACAGGATCATCGACTTCCCCTTAAGCAACTGCATCAATTCCGGCATCGATACTGTAGGCGTTCTGACACAGTATCAGCCATTACGACTGAACAGTCACATCGGTATCGGCATACCGTGGGATCTGGACAGAAATATCGGCGGCGTAAGTGTCCTGCCCCCTTATGAGAAGAGCGCGAACACCGAGTGGTATACCGGTACCGCGAACGCGATTTTCCAGAATATCGATTATATCGACAGCTTCAATCCTGACTATGTGCTGATACTTTCAGGCGACCATATTTACAAGATGGATTATGAAGTTATGCTGGACTTCCACAAGGAGAACAACGCCGCGGTTACCATCGCGGTCATGCCCGTTCCGTGGGAGGAAGCGAGCCGCTTTGGTATCATGATCACCGACGAGAACAGACGTATCGTGGACTTCGAGGAGAAGCCGAAGAACCCGCGCTCCAACTTAGCCTCCATGGGTATCTACATATTCAACTGGAGTGTCTTAAAGGAAGCGCTTCTGGCCAACAAAACCCAGCCGAACCTGGATTTCGGTATGCATGTGATCCCGTATGTGCATGACGCCGAGCAGCCGATGTACGCTTATGAATTCAGAGGTTACTGGAAGGATGTTGGAACTCTGAGCTCATACTGGGAAGCGAACATGGAGCTGATCGATCTGGTTCCGGAGTTCAATCTCTATGAGGAGTACTGGAAGGTCTATACGGATTCCAAGGTGCTCGCGCCGCAGTATATCGGAGAGAGAGGCGTGGCTGAGAAATCTATTGTCGGCGAGGGTTCCAGCATCTATGGTGAGGTTTACAACTCTGTCATCGGCTGTAATGTGACGGTTGAGGAAGGCGCTGTTGTCAGAGACTCCATCATCATGAATAATACTACGATCGGCGCCAATACGAAGATCTTCAAGTCCGTGATTGCGGAGGATGCTGTCATCGGAGACGGTGTGACGATCGGAGTCGGCGAGGAAGTCCCGAACGAGACGCACCCCCATATCTACAATCAGGGCCTTGTATGTGTCGGCGAGAAATCTGTCATTCCAAATGGTGTTACTATTGGTAAGAACAGCGTCGTTTCTGGTATTACCACTGTAGAAGACTACCCGGACAACACCATGGCTAGCGGGAAATCTCTGATAAAGGTTGGTGAATAGAGCATGAGAGCGATTGGTATTATTTTAGCGGGTGGCAGCAGCTACCGAATGAAAGTATTGGCTCAGAACAGGGCGGTCAGCGCCATGCCGGTGGCTGGCAGCTACAGAGCGATCGATTTTGCGCTGAGCAACATGAGCAATTCCGGCATCCAGAGCGTGCTTGTCATGACGCAGTACAACGGCCGAAGCCTGAATGAGCATTTGAGCTCCTCCAAGTGGTGGGATTTCGGACGTAAGCAGGGCGGCCTTAAGGTCTTAACCCCGGTGATTACCGCCGACAACCCGAACTGGTACCGCGGCACGGCGGACGCCATGTATCAGGCCATGTGGGATCTCAAACAGAGCCACGAGCCCTATGTGATTATTGCCTCCGGCGATTGTGTGTACAAAATGGATTACAATCAGGTGCTGGATTATCACATCAAAAAGAAAGCAGAGATCACAGTTGTCTGCAAGGATATGCCTGAGGACGCAAATCTGGAGAGATACGGTGTGGTTCATATGGATGACGATAACCGTATTACAGAGTTTGTGGAGAAGCCGGTGGCCCAGAGCGGCAGGCAGATTTCCTGCGGTATCTATATACTGCGCAGACGTCTTCTGATCGAACTTCTGGAGCAGTGCGCCGAGGAGGGAAGATATGATTTCGTCCGTGACGTGCTGGTCCGCTACAAGGACACAAAGAAAATTTATGGCTACAAGTTCAGCGAATACTGGTCCAATATCGCGAGCGTACAGGATTATTATGACACCAACATGGACTTCTTAAAGAAGGATATGCGTGATTACTTCTTTAAGACGTATCCCGACATTTACACCAAGGTCGAGGATATGGCCCCCGCGAAGTTCAACGCGGGCAGCAAGGTAAAGAACAGCTTGATCGCCAGCGGATGTATCGTAAACGGCAACGTTGAGAATTCCGTCATTTTCAAGAAAGTATACGTTGGCAACAACGTTACTATCAAGAATTCCATTATCCTGAATGATGTTTACATCGGGGATAATACTTATATTGAGAATTGTATCGTAGAAAGCCGCGACACAATACGTGCTAATACTACTCTCATCGGTGAACCGGGCGAAATTAAACTTGTAATGAACGATAACGATTCTCATGTATAAGGAGTTTATACAGAGAGGTTATCAAAATGAACGTTACAGATGTACGGGTAAGATTGATCGCCGGCGACAGCAAGCTGAAAGCAGTGGTTTCCATCACGATTGACGGTGTATTTGTTGTACATGGGATCAAGGTAATTGACGGCGATAAGGGATTATTTATTGCCATGCCCAGCAGAAAGGGCACGGACGGGGAGAACAGGGATATCGCGCACCCGATCAATTCGGAGACGCGCAGGGCGCTGCAGGATATGATCCTGGAGGCGTATGGGAAGGAACTGGAGATTTCCGGCGAGGCCTGAAGAAGTTTTTAGGAAGGAAAGACAGGGGATGTCACTTGCTTGACATCCTCTGTTTTTGTCGGTAGAATAGAGGGGATTTGGCGGCTGCATGGAGATAAAGATATGTATATAATAGTGGGTCTCGGTAATCCGGGCAGGGAATATGAGCATACGCGGCATAACACGGGGTTTGATACGGTGGATATGCTGGCGGAAAAGTATGGAATTTCGGTGAAGGAGCTGAAGTTTAAAGGCATGGTCGGGAAGGGGATGATCGGCACTGATAAGGTAGTGCTGGTGAAGCCGCTGACGTTTATGAATTTAAGCGGGGACTGTGTGCGGGCGGTGACGGATTTTTATAAAATTGATGCGGAGCATGAGCTGGTGGTGGTGTATGATGATATCGCGCTGCCGGTGGGGAGAATCCGGGTGCGGCCGAAAGGAAGCGCCGGCGGACACAATGGGGTGAAAAGCATTATCGCGCAGCTGGGGACGGAGGTGTTCCCACGGGTGCGGGTCGGCGTGGGCGGCGTGCCGGGCGGACGCGACCAGATTGGTCATGTGCTGGGACGGTTTTCAAAAGAGGACCGGGCAGTGGTTGAGAAAGGGATGGAAAGAGCCGTGAAGGCGGTGGAGATCATCCTGAAAAGCGGTGTGGATGAGGCGATGAATTGCTGCAACGCAGCGGAGCAGGACTGATTGCGGAGGAATATCAGGCAGATACCGGACAGGATACTGAAAAAGTGCCGGGCAGATACCGGGTAGTTTGGTATAGGAAATAAGAGGACACGGACCGGCGGCTGTACCTGCTGTTGAGGGCAGTGCAGGAGATTTAAGGAGAGGGGAGTATGCAGGCATTATTTTCGCCGCTGCATGAGCTGGCACAGTTTGACGAAATGCAGAAGTTTTTAAAGCGCGGGGAGGGGATTCTGTCCTTGAGCGGCTGTGTGGACGCGCAGAAGTGGCACATGGCCTATGCGCTGAACGAGGACACGCGTTTTAAAGTCATCGTGACCTACAGTGAGATTGAGGCGCGCAAAATCTGTGAGCAGGTGCGGTTTTATGACCGGAACGCATGCCTGTATCCGGCGCGGGATTTGATTTTCTATCAGGCGGACGTCCACTCCAACGAGCAGACCGGGGAGCGCGTCCGGGTATTAAAGCGCCTTTTATTAAAAAAGCCGGTGACGATTGTGACGACCTTCGACGCCCTGATGACGCCGCAGATTCCGCTGGATATATATGAGGAAAGCATTATTTCCGTCAAACGGGAGCAGACGCTGGACATTGCGAAGCTTTCCAGGCAGCTGGTCAGCCTGGGGTATGAGAAGTGTGCCCAGGCCGCAGCGCCGGGGCAGTTTGCCGTGCGGGGCGATATTATTGATATCTTCGATCTGACGGAGGAAAATCCGGTCCGGATTGAGCTCTGGGGAGACGAGGTGGAGTCGGTCAGAAGCTTTGACGCCGAGACGCAGCGCTCGATGGAGGAGCTGCGGGGCGTGCAGATTTTCCCGGCAGCGGAGCTTATTTTAGAGGAACAAAGGCTGCAGAACGGACTTGCGCGTATCCGCAAGGAGGCAGACAGGCAGGAAAAGCTTTTCCGCGAGAGCTTTCAGACTGAAGAAGCGCACCGCATTCACATGCAGGTGAAGGAGTTGGAGGAGGCACTGCTCAACTGGTATTCGATGGTCAGCCTGGACAGCTATCTAAGGTATTTTTATGATCAGACGGACAGTCTGCTGGATTTCATTCCGGATGACAACAGCGTTATTATTTTAGATGAGCCGTCCCGCGTGGAGGAGCATGTGCGGGCGGTGGAGCTGGAATTTAAAGAGAACATGTCCGAGAGACTGAAAAAGGGCTATATCCTGCCGGGGCAGACGGATCTGATTTACCCGGCGGCTGAGACGGCGGCGAGGCTTGGGAAACGTCATGTTCTGGCACTATCCATACTGGAAATGAAGAGCGAGCTTTTTAAGCCGCAAAAAAAACGGGAAATCACATGCAAACCGGTTTCTTCCTATAATAAAAGCTTCGAGACGCTGGTGAAGGATCTGGAGCGCTATCGCAAAAACAAGGCGCGGGTCATTTTGCTGTCCCCTTCGCGGACCAGGGCGAAGCGTCTGGCGGAGAATATCAGGGAGTTTGACCTGCCGGCGATTTTTTCGGATGATCCGTACCGGGAGGCGGTACCGGGAGAGGTGCTCTGCATGCAGGGCAGTGTGGCGCGCGGCTTTGAGTATCCGCTGATCGGCTTTGTGGTGATCGCCGACACCGATATTTTCGGGGCGCAGAAGGAGACAAAGAGAAAGAAAAATAAGAGTGCCGGCACTGCGATCAGCAATTTTGAGGAGCTGCATGTGGGCGACTATGTCGTCCATGAGATGTTCGGCCTGGCCCAGTATCAGGGCATTGAGAAGGTGGAAGTGGACCGGGTGGCCAAGGATTATCTGAAGCTGGCCTATCGGGACGGCGGGTTTATTTATCTGCCGGCAACCGGCCTGCATTTATTACAGAAATACAGCTCCGCGGATGGAAAGCCGCCGAAGCTGACGAAGTTAGGCACGAAGGAGTGGAGCCGCTCCAAGCAGAAGGTAAAGACCGCCGTGGAGAGTGTGGCGAAGGATCTGGTGGATCTGTACGCACATCGCATGAGGCAGGACGGCTATGTCTGCGGGCCAGACACGGTCTGGCAGAAGGAGTTTGAGGAATTATTCCCCTACGAGGAAACCGAGGATCAGCTGACGGCCATCGAGGCGGTCAAAAAGGACATGGAGAGTCCGAAAATCATGGACCGGCTGATCTGCGGCGACGTGGGTTACGGCAAGACGGAGATCGCCATCCGGGCGGCGTTTAAGGCGGTGCAGGAGGGCAGACAGGTGGTCTACCTGGTGCCCACGACCATTCTGGCCGAGCAGCATTACCAGACCTTTGTGCAGCGCATGAAGGATTATCCGGTGACGGTGGAGCTTTTATGCCGCTTCCGCTCCGCGAAGGAGCAGGAGCAGGTGATCGCGAACCTGAAAAAGGGCCTCGTGGATATCGTCATCGGCACGCACCGGGTGCTGTCGAAGGACGTGGAGTTTAAAAATCTCGGCCTGCTGATCATTGACGAGGAGCAGCGCTTCGGCGTGGCGGCCAAGGAAAAGATTAAAAAACTGAAAGAAAACGTGGATGTGCTGACACTGACCGCGACGCCCATTCCGCGCACGCTGCACATGAGCCTGATCGGAGTCCGGGACATGAGCCTTTTGGAGGAGGCGCCCGAGGACCGCATGCCGATTCAGACCTATGTGATGGAATATAATGAGGAAATGGTGCGGGAGGCGATTGTACGGGAGTTAGCCCGCGGCGGCCAGGTATTTTACGTTTATAACCGGGTCAATGATATCGACCGGGTGACTGCGTCGGTGGCTGCGCTGGTGCCGGAGGCTAACGTTGCCTATGCCCACGGACAGATGGCGGAGCGGGAGCTGGAGCGGGTGATGTATGACTTTGTTTCCGGTGAGATCGATGTGCTGGTTTCCACGACGATTATCGAGACCGGTATGGACATTTCCAATGCGAATACGATGATTATCCATGATGCGGACAATCTGGGGCTGGCACAGCTTTACCAGCTGCGGGGCAGAGTCGGTCGGTCGAGCCGCACGGCCTATGCCTTTTTGATGTATCACCGCGGGAAAATGCTCAAAGAGACAGCGGAAAAGCGCCTGGAGGCAATCCGGGAGTTCACGGACTTGGGCAGCGGCTTTAAGATCGCGATGCGCGACCTGGAAATCCGCGGCGCGGGCAATATTCTGGGCCGTTCCCAGAGCGGGCATCTGGAGGCCGTGGGGTATGATTTATATTGTAAAATGTTAAATGAGGCCGTGAATGCCGCGAAGGGGGAACCGGTTAAGGAGGAGTTCAACACAACGGTGGAACTGAGTGTGGACGCTTTTATTCCGGCGGAATATATTGTAAATGAAGGGCAGAAGCTGGATATTTACAAGCGGATCGCCGCGGTGGAGACCGTGGATGAGAAGGAGGATATGCTGGCGGAGTTAAAGGACCGCTTCGGGACAGCGCCGGAGCCGGTGGAGAACCTGCTGCGTGTGAATCTGCTGCGGGTGCGCGGGCAGAAGCTTCATATGACGGAGATCAAAAATACGGGGAACCGTCTGCAATTTGTGCTGCGGCCGGACGCCCATGTAGATCCGGATCGGATTCCGGCGTTTATCCGCTCTTTAAAGGGTGTGATGACATTTACGCCGATGGGGACGCCGACGTTTACTTATCGCTGCGAGCTGTCAGGGATGGTGGAGAAGGACGCGAGGATTCTGCTTAAGGATGCGGAGAAGCTGCTGGACAAAATGCAGGAGGAATTGTATACTATAGTTTAGAAATTTGCAGACAAGGGGCCGCAGGGAATACATAAACTGTTTTGCTCATACGTGCTGAACATTCCAATGAGCCCATGGGCGTGACAATCGTGTTCGGGTGAGGCCTCCACGATTGTCAATGGTCTCATTTCCATAGCACGAAAAATCGCGCAGCAGTTTATGTATTCTCTGCTCTGGACTGCAATTACGACAATTAAAGAAGACAATAATATGGTATATAATGTGACAGACAGGAGGTGTTTTTAATGCATGAATCGGGTGAAGATTATCTGGAGAGTGTCTTGAGAATCAGCAGGCAGAAGGGAAATGTGCGTGCGATTGATATTGTCCGGGATTTAGGAGTGAGCAAGCCGAGCGTGAGCGTGGCGGTGCACAGTCTGGAGGACGGCGGGTATTTGAAGATCGACGGGTATCAGATCACGCTGACGGACGCGGGGCGGGAAATCGCGGAGCGGGTGATTGAGCGCCATGAGCTGTTTCACAGGTTTTTAGTGAGTCTTGGCGTGGATGATGCGGTGGCGGAGAAGGATGCCTGCCGGATCGAGCATACTTTGAGTGTGGAAAGCTTCCAGGCGATGAAGGATTTTATTGAGAAGCATATGGCGGAGGACGCGGGCCAGGTCTGATACAGGCGTCTGTTTCGGGAAAAAAGCCGGGCGCTGTGAAAAGGACAAACTTCGGTTATGAGATACGTCTGAAAGGCGTCATTATCTTTAAATATTCAATGGAATTTTCAATTTCACGATAATGCCGACTGTT
>JAJPXG010000012.1:0-556 GCA_021205565.1 Lachnospiraceae bacterium
GAATACAGGAGAGCGCCACACTGACCCACAACCCATACTCCGGCTTCGCGGATTTTAATAAAATGATTACAGTAATGCCGCAGAAAGCAAAAGCCGCTATTTTCAGGATATCCATCTGCCCCTCCTCAAAACGAAAACAGCGCCTGGATCGTCTCAAAAAGATCATAAATATACGGCACAATCCACCCCAGCACCAGTACCAATGCCGCCAGACTCAGTAAAAAAGCATGCTCCTCTCTCCCGCTGTGCTTGAGCACCTGGGACAGCAGCGACACCAAAACTCCAACCGCAGCAATACGAAAAATCAGGCTGATTTCCATCTACCCCTCCTGCCATATCCATCCTCAGGCCTGAAGTGATCCCTGTGCTTTACTCTGTCACCTGAGCGGGGTCAGAAATTCCACACAGGCTTTTACCACATCAGCAGACAAACTACCATTCCCGCGCAGACCCCCGCCGCCATGAGCGGTCTCCTTTCCTGCCGGTATTTTTCCTCCGCCTCCCCACATATCTCCTCAATCTGCGCTGCCTTCAGCGCCAGTCTTCTTTGTTCTTC
>JAJPXG010000012.1:566-17042 GCA_021205565.1 Lachnospiraceae bacterium
TTCTTCCTGCGGAAGCGGAGCCATATCCGCAAAAGCTGTGCACCAGATCTCAGTTACCCGCCCTGGCAGCGCATATGGCCGCAAGTACACACAACTCTCCTTCCTCCAGAAATCCCCCAGATTATCTGTGCTGCGGTTCTTTAATGCAGCCGCCGCCTTCGCATAAAAATCAGACAATACGCCCGATTCTTCCTTTTTAAGCGTTTCAAAGGCTTCCTCCATCGGAAGCTGCCAGCGGCTGATGTAAAAACCCAGACGTTTCAGTCCCTCCGCCATCTCCTTCATACAATTCAGGCGTCTGTTCCGCTCTGTCAGGAAACTGTATGTAAGCCCTGCCGAGGACGCGGTAATCCAGACTGCCAGTATGATTTTCAAATATATTATCACAGAAGCCTCACCCCCTCCTGATCCCACAATCCCGCCATCCCGTAAACGCTGTCCGTTCTTTGCAGCACCAGAAAGCGCTCAAAAATCTTCGTCCGGCAAAGCTCCCTGCCGAAAGGCTTAGCTGTCAGCTGAGCGTAGCTGTCGCAGTGATGCGTCGCCAGCAGATGAACGCCGCAGCCGTACAGGCGCTTTAACGCCTCCAGATCACGCTCCCCGTATATTTCATCCACCGCCACCAGCTGCGGCCCCAGGCTTCTTAAGGCCATTTCCATCGCCTGTTCCCTCTTACAGCCCGCAATCACATCCGTCCGCCTCCCGACCTGAAGGCTTGCCTGACCCTGATAAAGCGCGGCGATTTCTTCCCGCTCATCGATCAGGCTTACCTGCAGCCCGCTGTTTAAGTCATTTCCATCGGAAATATTTCTCACCAGATCCCGGAGCATGGTAGTCTTCCCCATCCCCGGAGGCGCCAGAATCAGGGTGTTGAGAAAACTCTCTTTTTTGTACAGCCACGCCAACAGCTTATCGGAGATTCCCGGCATCTCATGCGCAATCCGGATATGCAGACTCTGTATGTGGCGAAAGCCCAGAAAGCCGCCTTCCCCGTCAAGTGCGGCCTGTCCGCCCACGCCCACGCGATGTCCGCCGCGCACGGTGAAATAACCGTTTCTCAATTCCTGCTGATAGGCATGCAGCCCGAAGCCGGTCAGCCACTGCACAATTTTATTTAAATCCTCCGGCGTGACCTTCCCATTCTCCAAAAGCCGCTCCGTGCCGTCATATTTTATGGAAAGCGGTGCGCCCGCCCTGAGCCTGATTTCCTGCAGTCGGGTCTTCTCATAATCCGCCAGCCCCCACTTTTCTATGTAAGCCTTTGGCAATAAATCACGCATCTGCATCTTCCTTTCTGCTGAAATGGAAAGGAAGCGCCGACTTTTACGAGGGCACATCCCCACCTGCTTCATTCTATGAGACAAGTTTTAATTTATGCACAAAATCAGGACGCACTTTTTTACACAAAAAAACAATGCAGGCAATTTTACATAACATAAAACTGCGTGCATTGTTTCAGATGTACGACTTATCATTTATTTCAGATACCGCACTGCCTGCCGCGTCATTCCCTGTTTGTCCCGGAAAGTTTTCTCAGAACAGCCGGATTTTATAGCGTTTCAGGCGGACTTCTTTCTGAAAATCAGCTTGAAAATCGTCCGTACCAGCGGCTGAATAAAAAACAGCTGGCTGAAAAACGCAAATGGGAAATTATAGCAGACCAGCTTCAGCCAGTTAGCTAAAAACGTCAGGACATGAAAGCCGCTGTAATAGGGGTAATAAAAAATCGCGGCCAGAAAACTCATCGTCGGCACCATCAGACCCACGGTTGCACAGATGACAGCGCTTTCAAAAAGAACCGGATGTGTTTCGCGGGGATTGAAGTTTTTACACGCCAGCTTAAAAGAGCAAGGGCTTCCCAGCAGACACTCCAGCGCGTAAGCAAAGCAGAACTCGATCAGAATCAGCGCCCAGATCGGCAGCATCCGCCCGAACATATACACACCGCCCTGTGCTTCAATCGCGTGCAGGACAGAATCGGCGCCGGTCACTTCCATCAGAGTGGCGCCGTTGATCACGTACAGGCTGTAAAACACATAACAGTGCACGGTGATGATGACGGTAATCAGTGCGAAGATCATTCGTTGTAATTTGTTTTCAGGCATATTATTTTCCTCCTCGTACCTAAAAATGACAACAAAAAACACAAGTGACGCTGTGTGCGCAAATCAGTTCCGGCCTACATCGTCCCGTGATCAGATTTACGCGCACAGCGCCACTTGTGTCGTTCATGTATTACTTTATTATTTTACAGATTTTCAGAAGAAAAATCAAACTGCAAATCGCACAAATATCCGTGCGGCAATGCCTGCGCAGATTGACGGGAACAATTTACTGTGCGGTCTCAACCCGCCACACCCGGCAGTCATGCGCAGCCAGGGAAGCCGTCAACCCTTCAGACAGCCCCCTTATTCCGGGCTCCATACTCTCCCCTGTCCACAGCTCTTTCCCACCTGACAGGGAAACCTCCTGCGGCATACCCGCGGCCTCAAGTGCGGTCATGAACCTGTCAAAAGGCACGGCTACCTGTGCAGCCGCGTCCTTCAGATTGAAGAGAGCGATATATGCGTCTTTTTTCTCTCTGTCATACGCAGCCCAGGCTGCTTTCTCCTCGTCTCTGTATAACTGACGAGAACGGCATGAGGGCGGCAGCATATTCAGAATCTCCCGGTTCGTTAGAAGCTTTAACGTATCCTCATCCAGCTTTGTCAGCTCCGCCCCGATCATCAGTGGGGAGCCGAAAAGACACCACAGCGTCATCATCGTGCGCTGCTCCTCATGCGTAAAATTACTGATGTGCTCGCGGCCGAAGCCCTTCCCCAGCCTTCCCACCGGCAGCATGTCGCAGTCCGGGTAGCAGCCCTCGGCCACATGATCCTGCCACAGCTCGCAGCGATAAAACATGTCCTTTAAAAGCTTCCAGTCATCCCAGAAATCATCCGTAATCCGCCACATATTCGCATAGGTTTCGTAATGCCAGGCTTTGTCAATCAATGCCGGCCCCGGCGAAAGGGACAGCACGATAGAGCGGCCGCACTTTGCAATGGCCCGGTGCAGCATCTCCACCTCATGTGCCGCAGAATAAGGATTCTGCAAATAGAGGTTGGTATTACAGATATCGTCGCATTTGATATAATCGACGCCCCAGGAGGCATACAATTCCAGTAACGAATCGTAATATGCCTGCCCCTGCGGAATATTGCGCACACCGTACATATCCGGGTTCCACCCGCAGATGGAGGACGGGTCCGCAATCCGGTCCGCTGTCAGGTCGCTCCCCAGCACCTGACAGTGCGCCTGCGCGGCCTGCCGGGGAATGCCCCGCATAATATGGATGCCAAACTTCAGGCCCAGGCTGTGCACATACCCCGCCAGCGGCCCAAAGCCCGCGCCGTTTGCAGAGGACGGGAAGCGTGTCGGGTCCGGCAAAAGTCTGGAATAGTCATCCATCTCCAGCTTAGAGAAAGGGATATACTGAAATGACGCTCTCTCCGAGCCCGCACCCAGAGCGTACCACTGGATATCCACCACGATATATTCCCAACCGTACTCTTTTAAATGCTGCGCCATGTAGGCCGCATTGGCGCGCACAGCCGCCTCATCGACCGTGGTGTCATAGTAATCATAGCTGTTCCACCCCATGGGCGGGGTTTTTGCAAAGGTATTTTTATTCATCTTCATCATTCTCCGTATCATGTCAACAGGCTCTTTCAGCTGTCCTTTCTTGCTTTCACTCATGATAAAACAGAGAAATCCATCAGTCAATCCCCAGAATCTCACAGATCAACTCCGCCTGCTCCTCTGTCAGCGTATTGTACGCGATCCCGCTGAATTCATAAAACATATCTGAATACGCGGTATATTTCAGGCCGTCAATTTCATTCCCATAGTCCGTGGTATAAGTCAGATACCGTTCGACCAGAACCCGCGACCAGGTTTGGGAGTCATCATTGACCGTCGAGTCCGCAGCAATCTCCCAATTGCCTAAATCGATCAGATCCCAGCGATCGCTGCCGTAGCATGTCAGGTAGGACATAATCTCATAAAACCGCTCAATATCTGCCGCATCCGTCACAGTGCTCTCCCCGATCTCATCCTGCAGCGCTTTCCCCGTGTCCGTATTATCCGCCTTGGACGGTTTCACCAGAATCTGCTGAATATCCTGTGCAGAATCAATCTGATAAACCAGTCTCAGGACGTCGCTGTAGGCGTATTCCTCACTGTCAAAGCAAACAAATTTCAGGAGAAAGTAGTAGTCTGCCTCAATCACTTCCCCATCCTCGGTGTATGCGTAAGTCCCTTCACCGGCGTATACCGCGTGCGTTTCTTTATAAATCAGATACTGCAGATCTTCATGCCCCGCGACCCGGTAATATCCGTCCGCAATCTCCGTCCCCTTATTTTCGGACGAAGACTCACTGCCTGCTTGACTACTTTCACCGCTCTCAGATGAAGAAACACTTCCTGCCTCCCCGCTTGCGGTATCTTCAGCCACCTCCTGACTCCCTGTCACCATACTTCCCACGCTCTCAGAAAGAACGCCTCCTTCTGAATGTGATTGGGAAATCACTTCATACAGGCCCACATACTCCCCAAGATCTACGGCGCTCAGAAGCATCTCCATCGTACTGTATTCCGTAGAAGTACCTTCCTCTTCCTGCTCCAACTGCTTAAGCAGCGTCTCAATGCTGATAAAATTCTCCGATACCTTCACAGAATTTTCCTCAGAGCTTGAAACCGACATATCCTCCGTCCCGGACTGCCCGTCTGTCTGTACTGTCATACCTTCGCCCTGCTCCTCCTGTCCGGTAATGCCGTCCCTGTTCAAGGCGAGCACCATCAGCACAACTAAAATACCCAGAAGCAGCACACATGCCGCTGCCGCACTGCCAAAGCGCAGACGCTCCCTTCTTTTCCCATTTCCCCTTTTGTCCCGGGCATGTTTTTTGCGCAAAAGCTCCGTGTGCCGGATCATATTCTCATCCAGAAATTCAATCGCGTCGCTGATATCCTGTTTATCCATAAAAATAGCCCTCCTCCTCCAGATATTTCTTCAGGCCCTTTCTCAACCGGTACAGCAGGCTCTTCACCCTCGTCACGGACATACGGCAGTATCCCGCGATTTCCTCCAAAGAATCATGAAAATAATACCGGCCGATGAACGCGTCCCTGGCCTCCTCCGGCACCGTTTTCAGATACGAGCCAATCACCTCTCCTAAGATATGCAGCTCCACCTCCTGCTCCGTCACATTTCCGTTCGAAATACAGTCCTCCAGTTCTTCAAGCGCCACCGCATACTGCGAACCGACCCGCTTTTGGCTGTTTCTCCTGCGATATCGATCAATCGCACTGCGACGTGTGATCGCTCCCAGATATGTCGCCAGAAATTCCGGCTTCTGCGTCGGCATGGAATTCCACGCCTTGAAATAAGTATCATTCACGCATTCCTCGCTGTCCTCAAAATCCGCCAGCACATTGAACGCGATTTTTTTAAGATACCTCCCGTACTTTCTCTCTGTCTCTGTCAGCGCCGCCTCATCCCTCTCCCAGTACAGCGCCACAATCTCATTGTCCCGCAAAATAAATCCCCCTTTGTGTTTTCTCATGCGGCCTTCCCGCAGATTCCGTTACAGAAATTTTCCTTTTACACAGGCCATCACTTTTCGTTACAGTTAATTTCCCTTTTACACAGGCCGTTCACCTTTCATTCCCTCCCTTTTCTACTCTATAAGACGTAAAAACTCTCTCCCGGTTTCATTTTACAGCCAAATTTTTAAGAACTGCCTGTATTTTTCTTAAATTTTCCTTCATAATAAAAAAGTGCCTGATTCCAAAGGACAGACACTTTTTTCCATTCAATATTCCGCCGCAGAAAGGGCAGTCCGGCTCAAAACTCAAAAAACGGAGAGTGTGGGATTCGAACCCACGTGCCCAAAAAGGACAACCGCATTTCGAGTGCGGCGCGTTACGGCCACTTCGCTAACTCTCCAAAAATCGCACTACCTTATCATAACCGAAAGCCGCCATAAAATCAAGTGATTATTTTATAATCTCAGAGGAAACGGTGACAAAAATTCCCCGGGAACCTCAGAGGCTCCCGGGGAAACATTTCATATTATGAAAAGATTACAGGACAGTCATCAGAACTGCGCAACATCCTTCATGGAGAAGCTGATACGGCCCATCTTGTCCTTGCCAAGGCAGACAACCGTGACGGTGTCACCCAGAGTCAGAACATCTTCAACGTGGTTGATTCGCTCCTTGCAGATCTTGGAGATATGCACCAGACCCTCCTTGCCGGGGGCGAACTCGATGAAGGCGCCGAACTCCTTGATGCTGACAACCTTGCCCTTGAAGACCTGTCCGGCCTCAAAGTCGGTCACAATGGTCTGGATCATCTGCTGTGCGCTGTCCATCATCTTCTGATCGGTGCCGCAGATGGATACCATACCGTCATCGGTGATGTCGATCTTCACGCCGGTGCGGGCAATGATCTCATTGATGGTCTTGCCACGCTGGCCCACCACTTCGCCGATCTTCTCAGGATCGATCTGCATGGAAATGATCTTCGGCGCGTACTTGCCAACCTCCGGACGCGGCTCGCTGATGCAGGGAAGCATGATATTGTCCAGAATATACATTCTCGCTTCTTTAGTCCGGCGGATGGCCTCCTCCACGATCGGTCTGGTCAGACCATGGATCTTGATATCCATCTGGATAGCGGTGATGCCGTCTTTGGTACCGGCCACCTTGAAGTCCATGTCGCCAAAGAAGTCCTCGAGACCCTGGATATCCGTCAGGACAACGTAATCGTCATCGGTGTCGCCGGTCACCAGTCCGCAGGAAATGCCTGCTACCGGTTTCTTGATCGGTACGCCTGCCGCCATCAGAGACATGGTGGACGCACAGATAGACGCCTGAGAGGTGGACCCGTTGGACTCAAAGGTCTCGGACACGGTTCTGATCGCGTAGGGGAACTCCTCCTCGCTCGGCAGTACCGGAACCAGAGCACGCTCCGCTAACGCGCCATGACCGATTTCACGACGTCCCGGGCCGCGGCTGACCTTGGTCTCGCCAACGGAGTAGGAAGGGAAATTGTAGTGGTGCATATATCTCTTGGAGGTCTCATTTTCATCCAGACCGTCAATTCTCTGCGCCTCGGAAAGAGGAGCCAGTGTGGTGACGGTGCAGATCTGTGTCTGTCCGCGGGTAAACATGGCGGAGCCGTGCACTCTCGGAATGATATCCACCTCGGCAGATAACGGACGGATCTGGTTGATCGCACGTCCGTCCGGACGCTTGTGATCCTTTAAAATCATCTTGCGGACGGTCTTTTTCTGATACTGGTAAATCGCGTCGGAAAGAAGCGGCAGCCACTCCTCATGATCGGCCAGCGCCTCCTCCAGCTTCGCGGTGATCTGGCGGATATTCTCATCGCGGACCTGCTTCACATCCGCAAATACGGCCTCCTCCATCTCAGCCGGGGGAACGATCTCTTTGATTGCCTCAGTCAGCTCGTCCGGAATCACATACTTCGTATACTCGTGCTTCGGCTTGCCTACCTCGGCTACGATTTTATTGATAAAATCAATGATGGTCAGGTTGACATCGTGCGCCTTGTAAATGGCCTCGATCATCTTGTCCTCCGGCACCTCGTTCGCACCGGCCTCGATCATGATAACCTTCTCGGCGGTGGAGGCAACTGTCAGGTTTAAATCACCCTTCTTCCACTGCTCCTGGCTCGGGTTGATGATCAGCTCACCGTCAATCAAGCCTACCTGTGTCATGGCGCAGGGGCCGTCGAACGGAATATCGGAAATGCAGGTGGCAATGGATGTGCCGATCATGGCAACCAACTCCGGTCTGCAGGCCGGGTCCACGCTCATAACCATATTGTCAAGTGTAACGTCGTTGCGGTAATCCTTCGGAAACAGAGGACGCATCGGACGATCAATCACACGGTCAGTCAAAATGGCGTTCTCACTAGCCTTGCCCTCACGCTTATTAAAGCCTCCGGGGATCTTGCCCACCGCGTACATCTTCTCCTCATACTCCACGCTCAGCGGGAAAAAGTCGATGCCGTCACGGGGCTTCTCGGAAGCGGTGGCCGTACATAAAACGGTCGTGTCTCCGTACATCATGAACGCACAGCCGTTGGCCTGCGCTCCAACGCGGCCGATATCAACTCTGAGAGTCCTGCCGGCCAGTTCCATTGTGTAAGTTTTGTACATTCTTCTCCTCCATAATCGCAATGCTGCGACTTCTACTGTGGCCTGCAGGTCTGCTTCCAGCAGACTGCAGCCAAAAATGATGCTCCTATTTTAAAGCCATACGGCTTTTAAACAGTTCTGCTTCGTGCGCCCGGCCAATGAAAACCGGGCATTTTTTTGCGTTTCCCTGCAGGGATAAACGCGCAAAAGGCGGGAATGCATTTCGGCATTTCCCGCCAAGGGGGCAATTATTATCTTCTGATACCCAGCTTCTCGATAAGGGCACGATATCTCTCGATGTCCTTCTTCTTCAGATAATCCAGCAGTCCACGTCTCTGACCGATCATCTTGTACATGCCGCGGCGGGAGTGGTTATCCTTCGGGTTTGCCTTCAGGTGCTCTGTCAGCTCGTTAATGCGAGCGGTCAGAACGGCTACCTGCACCTCCGGAGAACCGGTATCGCCGGGTGTTCTGGCATACTCATTCATAATTGCAGTTTTCTTTTCCTTGGAAATCATTTCATTATCCTCCTGAAATTTTATAAGCGCCGGACACCAGGCAGGGGTCGGAGTCTCCCGCTACCGGGCGTTGGCTCAATTCAACTGCAATATCATAGCACACGCGGTTGGATTTGTAAAGAAAAAATATCGCAAATGGTATCATAAAAATTTCAAAGGCCGTGCGTGATTCTTACATCACGCACAGCCCTGTTCGTCAGAAAGCCTTAAAAACATTTACGACAATATTCTCACCGCGGCCACAGGCGTTCTGTAATTATAATTTGAAATCTTGATACCGCTTCTCTCATCGCTGGCGTGCACGATCTGGCCGTTGCCGATATAAATCGCCACATGGCTGATATTGCTGGCGCTGCTGCCGTAGAAAAGCAGATCGCCGGGCTGCAGCTCAGAGGTGGATATCCGCGTACCGCAGTTGGCCTGTGCGGCAGAACTGTGCGGCAGAGAATAGCCAAAATGCGCATAAACACTGAGTACAAAGCCGGAGCAGTCCGCGCCGTTGGTCAGGCTTGTGCCTCCCCATACATAGGGATTGCCGACAAATTGCAGCGCGTAGTCCACAAGGGAAACTCTCACATCCGAAACACCGCTGCCATATGTAAGCTCACTGAGCGTCACGGCGGTATCCAGACTTTCCTCAATCTCAACGAACTCTTCGCTGACATAAACGGTGTCCGTATTCAGGATACACTCGACCCAGCCATCGCTCACCTGTACGACTTCCAGCTCCTCACCGGTCGCCACCTGGGTTAATATCTCATATTCCTCACCCGGGCCTGTCCGTACATTCAGGCCGTCCGTCTGCACCACTGCCTTCGTGTAAACAATACTCAGTGCCTTTACCTTGGCCTCCACGCCGGTGATAATAAACTCGGCACTGACATAACCCTCCACATCGCCGGAGGTAATATAATACCATCCGTCCTTCTCAAATAAAATCTCGCAGGCGGCATTGTTTGTCATCTTGCCAACTACAGAATCATCTGTGGATGGTCCGCTTCTCACATTCAGGTTACCCTCATCCACCTGAGCAATTCCCAGATTGGTGTAACCCCAGAGATTGTTCTCACCACTCTCTGCATACTGGATACAGTCCTCTTCATCCAGCGTGGAACTGGTGACACTTGCTATTCCGATATTATTGGAAATCGTCGTCATGCTGGCGGCGGAAGCGTTCACAGACTGCCCGCTCACACCGGCAATCGCGAATGCACATATCATCCCCGCCATCAGAGCTTTCGTATATTTCATAAAAAGTATCTCCACTATAATTTGTGCCGTAACAAGACAAAGCCCGACTAAATCTTGTATGCTTCCCCTTTTGCTCTTTGAATTGTTACAAATTTATTACAAATTCTGAAACCATTGTAACAAGCGGAAACCAGTATGTCAACCCTTTTATGATCTTTTTTTTACAAATTTGTTACTGTGAATTCGCAGCCCAGTATGCTCTCCCCTGCTCGATATCCCTCCTCATATGCTCTCTCAGAAGATCCAGGTTTTCAAATTTCTGCTCCGGCCGCTTATATCCGTAAAAAATCACTTCCGCCTTTTCTCCGTAAGCGTCCCCATCAAACCCATAAAGATATGTCTCCGCCAGGACCTTCTGCTCCTTTGCCACAGTCGGCTTGCAGCCCACATTGGTGATCGAAGCGTACCGCTTTCCACCTAACAGCGTCTGCGAATAGTAAACCCCATAAGGCGGCGTCAGCTTTCCTTCCGGCCAGTCTATATTGATCGTGGGCATATGCAGAACGGGGCCTCCCAGATGTTTTCCGTGAATCACAAATTCCTCCACAGAGTACGGCCGTCCGCACAGGGCGGACACTTCCTTCATTTTCCCCTCTTCTAAAAGTTCCCTGACCAGCGTGGAGCTGACAGCTGTATTTAAGTCGTATCCGGGCAAAATCTCAGTGGCAGACAGCTTGTCCACGATCTCCACCTGATAGCCAAACGGTTTTGCCATTTTCTCTAAAAGCTGCCGGTTGCCCAGTCCTTTGTGGCCAAAGCTTAAATCCTCCCCCGCCACAATGACCGCAGCGTTTAACTGCCGCACCAGCACCTCCCGCACAAAATCGTCAGCGGGCGTAGCCGCCGTCTGTAACGTCATGGGAAACTCCAGCAGTATGTCCGCCCCTAAAGCTTCCATCAGGACACGCTTCTCCGCGCAGGTAGTCAGTTCTCCAGCCTGTGTACCCGGCGCAAAAATACTGGCAGGCGATCTGTCAAAGGTAAATACCACTGCCGTCAATCCCTGCCTCTGCCATTCACGCATTCTGTTCAGCAACTTCTGATGCCCCAGGTGGACGCCGTCAAATTTTCCGATGGCTACCACAGTGCGCTCTGCAATATGAAATTCTGTCGTTTCTGAGATAATTCGCATAAAATCACTAGTTCAATGAAGAGGTCCGGCTTTGCATGTTCTTTTCATCTCTTCTGTCTTTCGATGAAAATGATCTGCCGCACATATTTTATTTCGTCAGAAAAAACTTTACCGGCTTTAAGACCTCTTCCGCATTCCGATATTCATAAACACCATAAAACCGCTCATCTTCCCCGTACAGCCGCACTTTTTCTCCGTCTGAATACAAAAACGGTTCCGTGAGCATATCTGTTCTCAGTTTATTCCCGTTCTCCGCAATTCTGATAAAGCGATCCCTAAGTGTCGCCGCCTGATACTGTGTGAAGATCTGATCCACCCCCAGAACAATCTCAGGAAGCGTCCCATCATCCCTGTGCCGCTCCAGCGCTGTCAGCGTCACCGCCGTGCTTTTGTCAAAGGCGCCAACCCTGGTACGCTCCAGACTCTGCAGGCAGCCGCCGCAATTTAACTTTTCCCCGATGTCCTGACAGAGAGAACGAATATAAGTGCCTTTGGAGCAGACCACCCGAAAACGAACCACCGGCAATTCGACCGACAAAATTTCCAACTCGGTAATTACAATGCTTCGAGGCTCTCTCTCCACCTCTTTCCCCGCCCTCGCAAGCTCATAAAGGCGTTTCCCGTTCACCTTCAGGGCGGAATACATGGGCGGAATCTGCTCGGATTTCCCCAGAAAGGAAAGAACAGCTTCGCGTACCTCCTCCCCGCCGCATGTAACAGGCCGGTTTTCCAGCACCTGCCCGGTCGTATCCAGGGTATCGGTCGACACGCCCAAAAGCAGCTCTGCGATATATTCCTTGTCATGATCCGCCAGAAATTCCGCTGCCTTCGTTGCATTGCCGACACAGACAGGCAGCACCCCTGTGGCGGCCGGATCCAACGTACCGGTATGGCCGATTTTTCGCGTCTTTAAAATACCGCGCATTTTGGCCACTACGTCAAAGGAGGTATAGCCCGCTTCTTTATAAATATTGATGATTCCGTTCATCTCTTTACCCAAACAGTTCCTGAAGCACGGGCGTCAGCCTCCCATAAGCCTCCCTGAAGCAACCGCTGATATTACAGCCGGCCGCCCTTATATGTCCGCCGCCGCCAAAGCGCTCCGCGATTTTCGTGTCATCCACATTCTCTCCCGTGCGCAGACTGACCCTGCAGACGCCTGTCGGAAGCTCGTACATAAATACTGCGCATTCCACGCCGGCAATATTGCGCAGCTCACTGACGATTCCGGAGAGATCGGAGGTAGACACCCCCAGGTCATGCATTTCCTTTAAAGTAATGTGTCCCAGCGCCACTCTGCCGTCGAAAAGCTGTTCCGTGTGCAGCAGGACATACGCCATGGCCTGCGTTTCCTTCCAGGTTTTCTGATAAAAGCTTTCCTGAATCAGTCTTGGAAAATCAATATGTCTCTCCATCAGCCGCGAGGCAGTGATCAGCGTCTGCGGCCTGGTGTTTGAATACTGAAAGACGCCGGTATCATGGATGATTCCCAGATAAAGTGCGAGCGCCATCTCATCGTCAATATCCTCCGGCGGCAGAACCTCACAGAGGACCTCCGCACACGATCCCACCTCAGGTCTCACAAGAGAAAAATCGCCGTCTCCGGGGTTTGTCTGGTGGTGGTCAATGTTGACCTTCACAGCCGCACTTCGATACAGGCTTTCCGCTTTTCCGAGCCTCGCCGGCTCCGTGTCCAGACAGAAAAAGACATCATAGCGCAGCGCGGACCGGTACTCTGTGTCAATTTCATTGATTCTGGTAATATGTGTAAAGACCAGAGCCGCCTTTTCCAGATAGACGTAAACGTGGGCGTCCGGCAGCTTCTTTTTCAGATATAGATACAATGCCATGCAGGAACCCACGCAGTCTCCGTCCGGCCGGATATGGCCGCTGATTCCGATATATTCCGCGTGTTCACATAATTTCAGAATATCTGTCATTTTTCAAATTCTCCGCTGTTTTGCTGTCCTCTTTCCGATCCTGTTTACTTCTGCTGTTGTTCCTAATCTTCCTGCGAAAGTTCCTCATCACTGCGATCCGGAATCTGAGCGATCACCTCGTCGATTTTCGCTGACATCTCCACACCGTAAGCGATGGACTGCTCCGCAATAAAGGTAATCACCGGCGTGTTGCGCAGATTTAAGTTTCTGGCTAACGCCGAGCGGATGAAACCGGAAGCGCTCTTCAATCCTTCCATGGTCGCGGCCTGAGCCTCCTCATCCCCGAGCACGGAGATGTAGGCCTTACAGGTCTTTAAATCAGGCGCTACCGTCACGGAAACCACGCTGGCCAATGGAGAAATCCGGGGATCCTTTAATTCTCCCCGGATAATCTCAGCCAGCTCGCGCTGCACCTCGCCATTGATTCTGATATTTTTTACACTGTTTTTGCGCATAGTACTCCCTTCTTTTATAAGGCAGGAGAAAGATGCCGCATGAGAAGGCGCCCTATCGGGGCACCTCCACCATGACATAAGCTTCCACAATATCCAGCTCCTGCATTTTATCAAAGCCTTCAAAGACAAGACCGCACTCGAACCCGGCCTTTACTTCCTTGACATCGTCCTTGAAACGCTTCAGGCTTGCAAGCTCGCCCTCATAAATCTGCTCGCCCGCCCTGGTAATGCGGATCTTGCAGTTTCTCTGAATCACGCCGTCCAGGGCATAAGAACCGGCAATATTGCCCACGGCACTCGCCTTGAAGATCTGGCGTACCTCGGCGTGGCCGATCACCTTTTCTTCATAGATCGGATCCAGCATGCCCTTCATGGCTCTCTCAATATCCTCGATCGCCTGATAAATCACGCGGTAAAGCTTGATCTCCACATGCTCTCTCTCAGCGGTGGACTTGGCAGTTGCGTCAGGCCTGGTATTGAAACCTACTATGATGGCGTTGGACGCGCCTGCGAGGGTAACGTCGCTCTCATTGATCAGACCGACGCCGCCGTGAATACACTTCACTACCACTTCTTCGTTGGAAAGCTTCTCTAAAGACTGTTTGATCGCCTCAACGGAGCCCTGTACATCCGCCTTGATAATCACATTTAACTGCTTTAACTGTCCGGCCTGAATCTGTCCATACAAATCATCCAGGCTCATGCGCTTTTTGGTCTCCTCCAGCATCTTTTCCTTATACTGGGCCATATAAGTCTGCGCGTATTCCTTGGCTTCTTTATCGCTCGGATGTGCCAGGAACACCTCGCCGGCTGCCGGGACATCGGAAAGTCCGAGGATAGCCACCGGCGTGGAAGGACCTGCCACCTTCACATTCTGGTGTTTATCATTGATCATGGCACGAACCTTACCGTAGCAGGCGCCTGCCGAAATAAAGTCACCTACATGGAGCGTGCCCTTCTGCACCAGCACGGTTGCCACCGGGCCGCGGCCCTTGTCTAGCTGTGCCTCGATCACCAGGCCTCTGGCCGTTCTGTCCGGGTTCGCCTTTAATTCCATGACATCCGCGGTCAGCAGGATCATCTCCAGCAGGTTCTCAATGCCTTCACCCGTTTTGGCGGACACCGGACAAAAGACGGTGCTGCCGCCGTACTGCTCCGCCACCAGCTCATACTCAGTCAGCTGCTGCATGACACGGTCCACATTGGCACCGGGTTTATCAATCTTATTGACCGCGACGACCACCTCAATACCGGCGGCCTTCGCGTGGTTGATAGCCTCGATGGTCTGGGGCATCACACCGTCGTCCGCAGCCACCACGAGGATGGCGATATCCGTGGAATTGGCGCCGCGCATACGCATCGCGGTAAAAGCCTCATGACCGGGCGTATCCAGGAAGGTAATCTGTCTGCCGCTGGCTGTTGTAACCGTATAAGCACCGATGTGCTGCGTGATACCGCCGGCTTCCTTGTCTGTGACATTTGTGTTGCGGATTGCGTCCAGCAGAGAGGTCTTACCATGGTCTACGTGACCCATAACGCAGATAACCGGAGGACGATTCACCATCAGCTCCTCGCTCTCTTCCTCCTCGCGTAACAGCTCCTCAATAACGTCTACCTTCACTTCCTTTTCGCAGAGAATCTCATAATCCATGGCGATCTCTTCAGCTTCCTCATAGGAAAGCTCCTGGTTCGGATTCATGATCTTGCCCTGCAGGAAAAGCTTTTTGATGATAGCGGCCGGCTGCATCTTCATCTTCTCAGCCAGTTCCTTTAAGGTGATGCTCTCCGGCAGCTGAATCACCTTGATCAGCTCCTCAACCACCTCTTCCTTTTTCTCCGGCTTAATAAACTTACCGGCCTTATTGACAGTTTTACTGGTTTTGCCTTTGGTATTCCTGCCTTCCTCGGTGTAAATATAATCTTTACGGTTCTTTTTATCCTTCTCCTGGCCCTGACGGCGCTCATCGCGCTTCTGATCCTTTTTGACGCCGACATCACCGAAGCCGGAAGCAGAACCCGCCCCCGCTGTACGGCCGGTATTTCTCCTGCCCTGTCCCGGACGGCTCTGACGACTGTCAGCATCCTTATCCTTATCAAAGACCGGACGGCCGCCCATGGCGCCCTGTCCGCCGCGGCTGCCAAAGGAGCTCTGGCGACGGTCATCGCTTCTGCGCTCGCCGCTGCCGGTACCTCCCTGACGGTAACCGTCGTTACGCCGTCTCTCCGTGCCGTTCTGGCGCTCCGAGGTGCGTCCGTCTCGTCCGGCGGAAGAACCCTGACGGGTATCAGTACGTCTCTCTGTGCTCTGGCTTCTGCCATCGCTTCTGCGCTCGCCGCTCCTTATGCCTTCACTTCTGCGCTCACCGCTTCTTGCGTCACTTCGCCGTTCGCCGCCTCTTCCCTCGCTCCTGCGTTCACCGCTTACACTGCGGTTTTCATCCCGCTGTACGCTTCTGCCTTCGCTCCTGCGTTCACCCGCCGGCTGGCCCTGGCGCGCCTCACTCCTCTTCTCCGTGCCGGTACTCTGACGCGTCTCACTTCTGTTCTCACGGCGCGGCTGTTCGGCGTCGCGGGACTGCGGCGTTTTCTCCGGTTCGGCCTTCTGCGCCTTCACCGGCGACTCTTCCACTTTCACAAAGGGACGTTTGCGCAGCTCCGGTTCAAACACCTCAACCTTTTTTTCTTCCGCTGCGGGCACGGGCTGCGGTGCGGGTGCAGGCGCCGGTGCGGGCTTCTCAGCCGTCTTTTCTCCTAACGCCGCCTTAAATTTCGCCGCCACATCCTCCGCTTTCACATTGGAGACCGGTCTTTGTCTTTTCTCCCTCGGTCTGTCCGAAGATCCCTGTCTGGACGGTTTTTTGCCGGTACCGGAAGGCACATTCATTCCGCTCTTGGAATTCTGCGGATTGCCCACAATTACAATTCGTTTTTTCTTTTTCGGCTGATCCTGATGTGTGCTGTTCTCCTGCA
>JAJPXG010000026.1:0-15241 GCA_021205565.1 Lachnospiraceae bacterium
GTCCCAAATAAAAGGAATTTCTAAAAATATTGGAAAAATGAACCTTTTACAGTCCAAAACCGTCTATATCAGTGAAACCGGTTTTCAATGTTACAGAAACGAGGTGATAAGGTGGATGAGTTTGAAGCACTGCTGGCTGCCGAGCAGGGCGCCGTCGAGCGGTTTGTGAAATTTCATATTCAGTCCCGGGAGGACGCCGAGGATGTGCTGCAGGAGGTATATCTGACAGCCTGCCGGAAGTTTTCTCAGCTGAAAAACAGGGATTCCTTCAAAGCCTGGCTGATCAGTATTACCAGAAATAAATGCAATGATTATTTCAGAAAAAGAGCGGTGCAGTTGGAGATTCCAATCGAGGAGCTGGAAGAAAAAGAAGTGCGTTCTGACAGCAGGTACGGAATTACGGAGGTGTCCCTGGTCAGGGAGACTTTTGAACTGTTAGGAGATAAGGACAAGCAGATTTTATATCTGTATTTCTGGAAAGAGCTGCCCCAGGCGGAGATCGCGAAGCGGCTGAATATCCCGGTCGGAACGGTGAAAAGCCGCCTTTATACGGCGAAGCAGAATTTTAAAAATCAGTATCCTTATCATAAGGCGGACAATCAGAAAGGAGAAAGAGAGAAAATGAAACAGTTACCTGAAATGATGGCGGAATACCGGATTGAGAAGAGCGACAAAGAGCCGTTTTCTGTAAAATGGGAAGAACTGATGGGGTGGTTTTTAGTACCGAAACCGGGTGAAAAGCTTTCCTGGGGCATGTATGATTGCCCTTCCGGAAAATGCGACAATATCTATCAGATGGAGGTGACCGGAAAGGCGAAGGTGCATGGTATTGAAGGAGTGGAACTGACCGCAAAGGAAATTCCCTGTAACGAAAAGGATCATGTGCTTGAGAGGGTGTTTGTGGCCCAGCTGACGGATACACACTGTCGTTATCTGGCAACAATCCGAAATGACGGAAATGTCAGAAATTATATTACGTTTCTGGACGGCGATGAATTTATGTCAAACTGGGGCTTCGGTGAGAATAACTGCGGTAACGAGACCAATCTGTCCGTAAAGGGAGATATTCAGCGCGACGGTTCCATGATTACCAGTAAAAAGAAGGATTTTCTTCTGGATATTGTGGGTCGGTACACCGTCACTATCGCCGGGAAAAGCTATGACACGGTCTGCGTGATGGATATTGAAACCTACAATCCCAACGTGGTGTCAGAGCAGTACCTGGATAAAAACGGCCGGACGATCCTTTGGAGGCGCTTTAACCGTGACGATTGGGCGATTGATCATTACAAAAAGCCGTGGAGCGAACAGCTTCCGGAAAATGAGAGGATTACGGTCAACGGCGTTACGTATGTGCACTGGTATGACTGTGTGACGGATTATATCTTCTGATCCGGCGGGTTTGAAAGCGTGACGAATTTTATTTCAACAAGCCTACGAGTTCAATAAAAATGGTAGCGGGCGGTTAAGTGTTCTGGGCTTAACCGCCCTGTCCATGTCTGTTACATTCTCTTCTTTTTATCAGATACGCTATTTCCGGCAGGCTGTTTAGAAGCAGTCACTTGAAGTGTTTTCGGCAATGGGAGCAGGAATTGGAATGCCAACCTCCGCTGCGGTAGCCAGCCATTCTTTTTCATTTTGTTCAAGCTCTTCAATTGCTTCCTGAGAGGTTTCTCCCTGTCCAACACAGCCTTTCAAAGCTCTACTTTCCGCAACCCAGAAGTTGTGGTCTTCTACAGTCATCTGATATACACAAAATTCATATTCTTTTTTAGTTTCATGGTCAGACAACAATTCATTTCTCACCTGGTTCCATTTTCTTAATTCAGCCATTGATTCATATATAACATATAAACAGTTAAAGGAAGGTTTATCCATGAAGATTATGCAGAATTCTGATACGCCGATCTACATGCAGATTGCGGAGCAGATGAAAACGGAAATCCTGGAGGGGAAGCTGAAGCCGGGTGAATATCTGCCTTCCATCCGGGGTCTGGCGAAGGAGCTGCGCATCAGTGTGATTACGACGATGAAGGCGTATGAGCAGCTGGAGTCGGAGGGGCTGGTTACGGCCATTCAGGGCAAGGGTTTTTTAGTCAATGACCAGAATATGGGAATGTTAAAGGAGCAGCACTTAAGAAAGGTGGAAGAGTATCTGCAGGCGGCGATTCAGTCGGCCCGCGTGGCGGGGATGACGGAGGAGGAGCTGGAGGCGATGCTACATACGTTAATTATGCTGCAGGAACAGGAGTGATGTGGCAGCAGGTACCTGGCATGTATTATGTTTGCTCCGGCAGATGATTTTGCAGCGGACAAACGGAGCAGTCAGAAAGAGAAAGTAAAAATGAAGGCTACAGAAAAAAGAGGGGGAGATTTATCATGGAAATCGAAAAAACAGCTATCAGAGCAACGAAACTGGAAAAGAAATTCAAAAATTTTAATTTAAACATTCAGAAGCTGGAAATCCCGCAGGGTTTCGAGGATAAAATTTTACAGAAAAAGGGATCAGAAAATTATCCTGCTGCATAAACCGCATCCAGGAGATGTAATGAAGCCGGGAGCGGTCAGGGAATTAGCAGAGTATCTGACAAATTTGGGAGAATTATGATGAAATCTAATGTATTGGAGTATAAAGGGTATCACACAAAAGTGGAATTTGATTCGGAGGATCTCGTACTTCGCGGAAAAGTCGAAGGTATCAACGATTTAGTCAATTTTGAGTGTGAGGACATCCGTAATGTGGAAAATGAATTTCATAAAGCTGTGGATGATTACCTGGATTTCTGCAGAGAGGTAGGCAAAACGCCTGAAAAAGAGTATAAAGGTACCTTCAATGTACGCATTGCTCCGGAACTTCATAAAAAATTAACGGTTACAGCGATGCTCAATGGAGATACCTTAAATACTTCTGTTGAAAAAGCCATCCGGCAGTATGTGAAGGAAAATTCTGCTGTCGGCGTTTAGGGTATGGAAAATTGTAAAAAGAAATGGGTAAATGTGTCACCCAACCCCGGCCAGTGCGCAGATCGCGACCACTGCCGCAAAGCAGAGCACCAGTCCCCAGATCAGATAAGCGCCGCCTGTCTCGAAGATGTCCTCCTGCGCCCAGAATTCTTCCCGTTTCATTTTCTGTGTGTTTGTCATAACTGCCTCCTTGTCCTGAACAGTAAAGTTTATGTTGGAAAATTTGTTTTATGTTTACTATGTGTAATGTAAACCATATGGTGTCCGTTATTCCGGACTTTGAATTTTTTTTGGGTGTGCAAATCGTGAAAATCGGAATCTGTGATGATGAAAAAAGTACAAGAGGATATTTAGAGAAGCTCTTAAAGGAGTGGGGGCAGGAGCACGGCATGCCGGTAGAGACGGTTGGTTTTGTTGACGCGGAGCGCTTTGAGGAGCTGCCCCAGGGGCTGGATACCTTTGTGGGGAAGGAATTTGATGAGTCTGGTGTGAATTTCTCCGGCGGCGAGCGGCAGAAGATGGCCATCGCCAGAGCCATTTATAAGGCGGGAGCCTTTGTGATCATGGATGAGCCCACCGCAGCGCTGGATCCGGTGAGTGAATGCGAGGTGTACGCGGGCTTTGATAAAATGGTGGGAAGAAAGACGGCCTTTTATATTTCTCATCGGCTGGCCAGCTGCCGTTTCTGCCAGGATATTCTGGTCTTTGATGAGGGAAAAGTGGTGCAGCGGGGCAGTCATGAGGAGCTGTGGGAGGGGCTGTTCGTTTCCTCTCCCATTCATCTGATCTGTCAAGGCTCCTGTTCCAAAACCACTTTGCACTGTTTTTTATAACAGGCGATACCGTATTTCAGGATCGTCTGCATGTCATCTTTTTTCAATTCTGCAGTGTAATCGTTGTCATGAATCTGTTTCATCGCTTCTTTGCAGGCTGCGTCAAGGTCGCCGTTTCCGGCGTATTTAACCTCGATAATAATGCCAATCTCCTCGTCCTCGATTTCAATTTGGATGTCATAGTAGCCTTTGCCGGCCTCCCGGTTGGAGACAATTCCCCAGTCTGTTTTAAACATAAGGATTCCCAGGAGAAGACCATGGTAAAAGCTTTCTTTGAATTCATTCTTCACCGCGGTATCCCGGATACTGATGGTTTTACCCATACATTCTGTAAATATGCGTTCTACTTCAGCAGGATTTCCGTCTTTCAGGGCAGTGCTGAATTTCTCTACCAATACTCCGTCGTTAGCCACCTGTTCCTGAAATAATTCCAGAATAAAGTCGCTGAAGATTCCACGTACTTCGTTATTCGGGATTTTCAGGCGGACCAGACCGCCGGAAGGTACTTCACTCAGGGTCAGATAGCCGGTGGCATACAGAAGACTCCATAGATTATCTATATTGTCATAAATGGCGTTGTAGGTCAGCTGTTCCTCAATTTTTCTCTGGACAGTTTCTCCGGCAATCAGGCGTTCAATCTGGTTTCTGGTCACGCCCTTTCCCATACATTTGAGAAAACTCTTCACTTCCTCGTTGCCGCTGGAATTTTTCCAGAAGCTTTTCGGCTGCTTGTCAGGGTTTGTCAGAAGCTGATTGCACCAGTTGATGACATCCCATGGGTTATAGACATACGCACTGGAAATCAGGTATCCGTCGTACCATTCTCTGGTGGTTTCGTAGTAGGAGGAAAGACCGTAATACTCCAGCATCTGCTTAACCTCCGCGTCAGTAAAGCCAAACTGCTCGTCACATCCGGCGTCAGAAAGACTGTATGTTTTCAGATTATTCAGACCGGTAAAGACACTTTCTTTGGAAATTCTGAGACAACCGGTCAGAACCGCGAAATACAGACTTCGGTTGGTCTTTAAGGCGGCGTCCAGCATATTACGGATCAGGATGATCATTTTGTCATAATAACCATGGGAACTGGCCTTGGCAAGAGGCACATCGTATTCGTCGATCAGGATAATGACCTGTTTGCCGAGATGCTTTTCCAGAAGCATGGAAAGTGTGTTCAGACTGCTGGTGATGGTTGATTCGGACATGCAAAAAGTACCGTTGAGCGTATTGTCTACCCGGATCAGCTGCTTGTACAGCTGCTTTTCGGTTTCATTCAGCTTTTCACTGGTTGAGAGAAAGGAAAAGCGCAGGGCTTCCTTTGCAAGAATTGTGCAGAGCTCATTTCTGGCAAATTCGTAGGTATCTCCGTGTGCGGTTTTCAGGCTGATGGAAATGACGGGATACTGTCCCATGTACTGTTCACACAGTTTTGTTTCTTTTGAAATCTCCAGGCCGGAAAACAGGGTTTTGTCCGTTCCGATCTCAAAAAAAGAGCGAAGCATGCTGATATTGAGACTTTTCCCAAAACGGCGCGGTCTTGTAAACAGATTCACTTCGCCTCTGTTTTCCAGTAATTCCCTGATCATGGAGCTTTTGTCCACATAATAGTATCCGGCTGTCCGGATTTTTTCAAAATCATCTACACCGATCGGGAGCATTTTTCTGCTCATGCTGTTACCTCCGGAAATATCAGTGAATATGTTTGTCAGCTTTTTAAAAGCTTATCACAAATGGCGGGACTAAGCAAGCAAAATGGGGTGGAATATCCGGATGAACGGATTGGAGACATCAGATGTGGCGAATCTGATATGTGTTGGGAATGACTTGATTGTTAACATTAAAAAGATTTAAAAGTTGACAATTAAGAGCCGGTGATGTAAACTTACGGTTGGTAAATGGTTGACAATCAGATTTACAGCTTTGATATTACTACATGTAGGCTTGATTGATCATTTGCCTGAAAAAATTTACTTGTATTATTCTACTGGAGGAAAATCAACGATGAGCAATGAAACATCAACTGTCAAAACAAAAATTCCGGTGAAGGATATGACCCAGATCGCTATCATTACGGCCCTGTTTTGTATCCTGGCGCCCATGTCTATCCCGATCGGACCGATTCCGATTTCACTGACCAACCTGGTTATTTACCTGTCTTTGTATGTGCTGGGCATGAAGAAAGGAACCTTAAGTTTTCTGATTTATCTGCTGATCGGCGTGGTGGGACTTCCTGTCTTTTCCGGCTACACGGGAGGTCTGGCGAAGCTGACCGGCGCGACCGGCGGATATCTGGTGGGCTTTATTTTCATTACGCTGTTGGGAGGATATGTGATCGACCGCTGGCCGGGGAAGTACTGGCTGCATTTTATCGCATATGTGGTGTCAACTGCGATCTGCTATGCGCTGGGAACCGCGTGGTTTGTGTATCTGATGCAGTGTACGCTGGGGTACGCGCTGTCGGTATGTGTGACGCCGTTTATTCTGGTGGATCTCTGTAAAATGGTGATCGGCATCCTGGTGGGGCCGCAGGTGCGCAAGAGACTGGCGAAAGCGAACGTATTATAATTATATTCGGAAACGGAAAGGAAAAGCCGTATGAACGCAGCGAAACTGGCACAGGAAATTATAGACGGACGCAGAATTACCCGGGAAGACGATCTTTCCTTCTTTCTCACCTGCGACCTGGAGGAGCTTTGTAAGGGCGCGGACCGGATCCGGGAAGCGTTTGTGGGAAATAAGGTCGATTTATGCTCCATCATCAACGGCAGGAGCGGGCGTTGTCCGGAGGACTGTAAATACTGCGCACAGTCGGCGCATTACCGCACAAATTGTGAAACCTATGATTTTCTGCCGGAAGAACAGATTCTTGCTGCCTGCAAGGTGAATGAGCGGGAAGGCGTAGATCGTTTTTCCATTGTGACCGCGGGCAAAGCGCTGACGGGTGAGGAGTTTGAGAAGGCCATTCACGCATATGAGATGATGAGGCGGGAGTGCGACATTGACCTGTGCGCGTCCATGGGTTTTCTCAATGAGGAGCAGCTGCATCGCCTGCACCAGGCTGGTGTGAGCAGTTATCACCATAATATTGAGACCTCCCGCCGTAATTTCCACAATATCTGCACCACGCATACTTATGAAATGAAGATCGCGACCTTAAAAAAGGTCAAGGCCGAGGGAATGTACGCCTGCTCCGGCGGCATCATCGGCATGGGTGAAACCTGGGAGGACCGTCTGAATATGGCGGTGAGCCTGGCTGAAATCGGTGTGGATTCCATCCCAATCAACGCGCTGATGCCGATTGAGGGGACGCCGCTGGAAAAAATGCCGCCTTTAACGGAAAATGATATTCTGAGAACGATTGCCTTTTTCCGCTACATCAATCCGCAGGCGGACATCCGGCTGGCGGCCGGGCGGGCGCTGCTGACCCATGATGGGGAGCGGGCGTTTCGCTCTGGAGCAAACGCGACCATTACCGGAAACATGCTGACGACCGCAGCCTGCGCTACCATACGAAGCGACAGGAAGATGTTGCAGGACCTGGGTCGGGATGTGAAGGCAGTAAAAATATAAAAACGGGAAAATTATCCTGAAATCTGAAAACCACGGATCTGAAAAATCCGTGGTTTTTGTATACATATAATATACTACAAATACGGCACTTTTTCAAGACTTGTATTTAACATCATCCTATGATACAAGGGACAAAAGAACATGATACGGTGCGGGGAAAAGCAGGAAACAGGCGTGCTAGGTGTGATTATTGAAAGGGGGATTACAATGAAACAATTAAAAGGACTCAAAGGCTTACTTCCTTATCTGCTGGCAAAAAAGGGATCGTTTCTTCTGATTTTTCTTCTCTCGGTCCTGGATGCCGCTCTGGCGATCCTGCCCATTCAGCTGATTGGCATGATCGTGGATGTGCTCTCCACCGGAGAAAGCTTTTTATCGCCGTTTCTGGGAAACCGTGTGGAGCATTATGTGATTTTGTTTGCTGTTGTTTACATAGCAAAACAGGTGATCGACATCCTTCGAGGGCATAAAAATACCCTGTTGGCTCAGAAAATCATTGAGGAGGTTCGGGACGACGCCATGGGCTGGGCCATGGTAAGCTACAGGCCCTATAAGGAAGAGCGAAAAGAAGGTGATCTCGTTTCCCACCTTTCCGGCGATGTTGACGCCGTTGTGAGGGCTGTCCGGGGCCGTTGAACGGACTGCTTCCTATGCTCCTCAGAATGATGGCGTGCATCGTTGTACTTTTCGTCTGGAATCCCCCGCTCGGCCTGATTGCGCTGGCGTTGATTTTTCCGCTGGCTTTTTCCAGCAGACAATTCTCTTTAAAGGGGAAGGAAAATGCCTCCGCGCAGCGTGCCGCCAGCGGGTGCCTCGTCAGTGCAGTCTCCGACATTCTCTACTCCATTCCTGTTATCAAGGCGTGGGGAAGCGAGGACTTCGAGAGCAAAACGTTTCATGGAACTGTTCATGAGATTTATAAACTCAATCAAGGCTTTCAGAGGGAGGTAGATCAGTACTGGTGCCTGACTTATTTCCTGATGGCCATCGGTTATGTATCGGCCGTCGTGCTCTCCACCAGATCTGTTCTGGCCGGTACGATGACGATCGGCAACATTACGGTCGCGTATTCGTACATGTCCAATGTTCTCAACCCTGCCGTTTCGCTCAGCAGGTATGGAAATGATCTGTTTCAGACAGACGCTGCGCTTCAGCGGGTTTTTGAACCTAAACCGGAGAAAAAAGAGAAAGCCGCGCCCATGCGCATACAATCCGCCCCGAAGGTCACTTTCGAGGATGTTACCATTGTATGCAATGAAAATAAGCGTATCCAAAACCTCAGCTTCACCGCTCTGCCGCACCAGCTGGTTATTCTTTTAGGTGAGAGCGGCAGCGGAAAGTCAACGCTTCTCCAGACTCTTCTGGGAAATCAGGATGTGGAAGCAGGGCGGATTTTGGTCGATGATGCGGACGTGACTGGGCGACCTGGCCTGCTGCGGGATGCAACTGCGGTTTCTTTCCAGCAGTCGTATCTTTTTGACCGTAGTCTCGCGGGAAATGTTGCCTATGCCTGTGAAAAGCCGGACTTTGACCGGGTCAAAGAAGCGCTGCAGGCTTCTGGTCTTGGGACGCTTACTGCCGAGCGCGGTCTGGATTTTGGGGTCGGAACCAAGGGAAAGTTTCTATCCGGTGGAGAGCAGCGCCGGGTTGCGTTTGCACGGGCACTTTATAAGGGCGCCGCGCTCTATCTTTTCGATGAGCCGACCTCCGAGCTGGATATGGAAACAGGGAAGATGATTCATGATGCAATTTTGAGGCTGAAGGAAGAAGCAACGGTGATTGTGGCGACGCACGATCCCAAGCTGGCGGCGCAGGCTGATGTGGTGGTGCGGTTGTGAGTCAGGGATGAATGTTTAAAAATGCAAAAATGCTGCCGATTTGAAAGTGATCGGCAGCATTCTTGAGGTTCATCAGTTGCTGGCTGCAATCTTTAGCCATTCGCGTACCTGTTCCGGACGGTAATCCAGTAACTTTGCGATATTGCCAATATTCCATCCTAAAGAATGCAGTTTTCCTGCGGTCTCCTGCGCTTTTTTAAATTCGCCTTGGCCAATACCCTGTTCAATCCCTCGTTCCCAAATTCCCTGACTCAGATTACACATTTCCTTCAACTCCTCTCCAAATTCAGTCTTTGCGTCCATAAAATATTCATTCTCCAGGATAGCAACCCGTTCTTCCCAGCTTAATCCGATGCTGAATAACGCACATAACAGTCGGTGCAGCTTATAATCAGTCCCTTGCTGTGGGATTTCATTCGGTACGCCCAGCAGCACGATATTCAGAAGATCCAGATTCCCTCTCCAATGGTGATGTCCCAGAAGAGGCTCGTCTGTGAGATGGATGTGGTTCCAGGAGCACTCCTCCATATTCATGCAGATCCAGACGCTGTAGACCTGTTTTAAGCCATTAAAATTCTGACCGGTGAAATCGCGTCCCTTCTGGGAGGAAATCTGTCTGCTTTCATAATATATCGCTCTGTTTATGATATGGTACGCGGAAGGTTCATCCTTCTGTGCTTCCAGATTCATAATGATCTGGGACAGTCCATCCCGCAATCTGGCGTAAAAGAGAATGTCAAAGACCACTGTACCTTCGCCGATTTCCTGTTGAACGGTGTTGAGACCTGCGATCCGATTTCCGCTCTGTGGCCGACCGGCGTTTGCCATACCCGCACACATTGGAATATCCCCTGCATGAAGCTCTTGTTTCACATTTTCCTGCCCGGCGGTCGTCCACTCTGCATTCGTCACTCCGGGGTCCACAGGCACTTCCCCGACATGGACATCTCCTTCAATGCAGCGCTCCGCCTCTTTGGGCGTCATCCCCTTGAATTCGTCCACTACCGCTGTCAGAATGCAGGCTAACACGCATTTGCGTGACAGCAGGTTTTTCACATAAGTATCGTACTGTGTTTTCTCATTCGCGGAAGTAAGTATAAGCTTCAGCTCCGCGTCCAATAATCGGCCTCCTTCTATGTTAGTAGCTGATCCTGCAGCCCTGTAGAAAGAATACCACAAAAAAATGTAAAACGGGGTCTATATATCGACTATTCTGTAAAATTTTTATTAAATTTGTCGAATCGAATGTAAAAATTGATATCTGCAGGACGGTATATCGTCTTTTGAGGAAAATACAAAATAAGTACAAAAGTGCTGTCGGTCTGAAAGGAATCGACAGTATTTTAATTTCAGGTTGCGGCATTATTTACATTATGTTATATTTTGGTTGTATATGCTATGTTTCAGGATGCCTGCTGTATGTGCGTTGTGCAGATTTGGGGTTGACATTCAAAATCATTTGTGTTACTTTAACGGTGTTGAGAATATGACAAGGCGATGACGGAAACAAGTACATCACTGGTAGTTTTTCAGAGAGGAGCCGGGCGGTGCGAGGCTTCAAACGAATTTGATGGAATACATTCCCAAGCTGCTGTCTGAACCGCTTTTCATCCGTGAGGATGTTGGCAAAGTAGGATAAGATGGGGGCGCCCAATACAGCGCACGGTGTGTGATGGCACACCATGAGGGATGCTTCGCGAGGAGTGTCCGAACAAGAGGTGGTACCGCGATGATTCGTCCTCTGTCCCGATTGGGGCAGGGGGCGATTTTAGATTCTAGAGGAGGAACTGGTAATGAACGACTTAAACGACGTGCTGATCTTAGACGCCACGCTGCGCGACGGCGGGCTGGTCAATGACCATCATTTTGAGGATGCGTTTGTGCGGGAAATCTACCGCGCGAACGCGGCTGCCGGCGTGGACTATATGGAATTCGGCTATCGTGCGGATAAAAAGCAGTTCAGTCCCGAAAAATACGGGAAGTGGAAGTTTACTTCGGATGAGGACATCCGGGCCGCGGTCGGGGATTTGACCGTGGAAGGGAAGGCACCGAAAATCTCCATCATGGTGGATGTAGGCCGCTGTGATTATTTGAATGATATTCACCCGAAGGCGGAGAGCCCGGTGGACCTGATCCGCGTGGCAACCTATATTGATACCATGCAGGAGGCCATGGAGATGGTGGAATATGTGCACCGCCAAGGGTACGAGGTGACCTGCAATCTGATGGCAGTCTCCAATTATACGCTGCCGCAGATCAGGGAGGCTGTGCACATGATGGCGCAGTCCCCGGTCATGGGCGCCTACGTGGTGGACAGCTACGGTTCCCTCTACCCGGAGCAGGTGCGGGAGCTGGTGCACTTGTTCGGTGAGCAGCTGATTCCCGCGGGCAAGATGGTCGGTATTCATGCGCACAATAATCAGCAGTGCGCTTTTGCAAATACCCTCGAGGCGCTGAACGCCGGAGCGCGGATGCTCGACGGGTCCGCTTATGGCATGGGCAGGGGCGCGGGCAACTGCCACCTGGAGGCACTGCTGGGTTATTTCAACGGAGAGAGATATCACCTGGAACCGGCGCTCGATCTGGTGGAAAACGAGATGATCCCTTTAAAGGATCATGGGGTGAAGTGGGGATATAACACCTCTTATTTCCTGACGGGACTGACAAATCAACATCCGCGGACGGCGATCGCGGCGACGAAGGAGAAAGATATTGATTTCAGAGGGCAGTATGATCATCTGCCGCATGAAAAAATAGCAGTGAAATGCTGCTGAGCTTTCATTCTGGCAGGGCGAAGTTTTTAAGAAGAAACGGGATTGAAATGAATGTGACGGGGGTGTCATAAAGAGAAAGAAAGCTTCGTGATTTTGGTATGCCGGAGATTGAAATAGTGAAGTGTCCATGACGAGGGTACAGCAGTAGTTCGAGTGTCCAATGTTATGGGTATTAAATAAACAGGCTTCAAAAATATAATGGATTTATATGAAATCAGAAGGATCGAAATCTAAAAAAGATTGAAAAAAGGAGAACAAAACAATGGGAATTTATGAGGAACTGCAGGCCAGAGGCCTGATTGCACAGGTAACGGACGAGGCGGAAATCCGCGATCTGATCAATAACGGTGGGGCGAGATTTTATATCGGCTTCGACCCGACGGCGGACTCCCTGCATGTGGGACATTTCATGGCGCTGTGCCTGATGAAGCGTCTGCAGATGGCGGGCAATAAGCCGGTGGTACTGATCGGCGGCGGCACAGGCTACATCGGCGACCCGTCCGGGCGCAGCGATATGCGTTCCATGATGACGCCGGAAATCATTCAGCATAACTGCGACTGCTTCAAAAAGCAGATGGAGCGCTTCATTGAGTTCGGTGAGGATAAGGCTATCATGGTGAACAACGCGGACTGGCTGCTGAGCTTAAATTATGTAGATCTGCTGCGTGATGTGGGTGCCTGCTTTTCTGTCAACAACATGCTTCGCGCGGAGTGCTACAAGCAGCGCATGGAGAAGGGCTTAAGCTTTCTGGAATTTAATTACATGATCATGCAGGCTTACGATTTCTGGCATCTGCACAATAATTATGGCTGCAATATGCAGTTTGGCGGCGACGACCAGTGGTCCAATATGCTGGCCGGCACGGAGCTGATCCGCAAAAAGGAGGGCGAGGACGCCTACGCCATGACCATTACCTTGTTACTCAACAGCGAGGGTAAAAAGATGGGCAAGACCCAGAAGGGCGCGGTGTGGCTTGATCCGGAGAAGACTACTCCCTTCGAGTTTTATCAGTACTGGAGAAATGTAGATGACGCGGATGTCATGAAATGTATGAAAATGCTGACCTTCTTAAGTCTGGAGCAGATTGAGGAGATGGAGCACTGGCCGGACTCCCGCATCAATGAAAAGAAGGAGATCCTTACTTACGAGCTGACCAGCCTGGTGCACGGCAAAGACGAGGCTGACAAGGCGCAGCAGACCGCCAGAAATCTTTTCTCCGGCAATGTGGATGACGCCAACATGCCTTCTACCACGCTGACAGCTGACCAGGTCGGGGAGAACGGTATCAACATTATGGAGCTTTTAGTAGCGTGCGGCCTGGCGTCCAGTAAGTCCGAGGCCAGAAGACTGATCACCCAGGGCGGCATCAGCCTGGATGGTGAAAAGGTGACGAATATTGACGCAAGTGTCAGCGCGGAACAGCTTAAGGGCGGCGTTGTGGTAAAGAAGGGGAAGAAGATTTTCCACAAAGTGACCCTGGGATGAAATCTGGAAAAAGTGTTTGCGTTGACACCAAAAGAACTGCAGTCATAATATGAAGGAACAGAACCAGGTGCCGTAGTATATACGGCACCTGGTTTTCAATATTTGGCCGTGAATAGTAACATCGAAATGACAGAAAAGCTGACAATGCGTGTTGACATATCCTGCTCAATTTTATAGAATCCAGGTGTATAGATGTACACAAAAGCGGGGGGAAAACACTTATGAAAAGGCTGTATATCCTGATACTGGCGGCGATGATAGCGCTCGCGGGCTGCGGGACGCTGGAAAACACCCGGATTAAAAATGTGACGGTGCTGGATTCAGATGCGCAGGAAGTCGCGGCGGAGAATGAGCCGGGGACGGATGACGAGGCAGCGGCTGGTGATGATATAACGTCTGGAGCGGGAACTGAGGATGAGACAACGACCGCGGCCGATGTGTCCGGGACAGGCGATGATGCAACGACCGTGGCCGATGTGCCCGGGACAGGCGACGATACAACGACCGAAGCGATGTCCGGTACTGGCAGCGAAACAACGACCGAAGCCACATTCGGGGCCGGTAATGATTCATCAACCGCATCCGGACCCGCGGACGAAACCAGCAGCGGTACAGCCGCAGCTGATACATCCAAGGAAGAAAGCGAGCCAGAGACCATCACCATTAACATCAAAGCCGTCGGTGACGACCTCATTCACAGCGGCTTTTATAACATCGGCGAGGCGCGCGGCTCTGATTACACCTTCATGTTTGAGAACGTCAGCGACGTCATTCAGGAGGCGGACATCGCCATCATCAACCAGGAGACCATGTTCGTTTATGATAAAACGAAGTACAGCGGTTATCCGACATTTGGCTCGCCGACCGGAATTGGCGACGCACTGATCGCGGCGGGCTTTGACGTCGTGCAGCTGGCGACGAACCACTCCCTGGACAAGGGTCTGACCGGCATCAATAACACGGTTGACTATTTTTCAGATAAGGATGTGCTGGCCATCGGCATTTACACGGACGAGGAATCGGCGTCCGAGATTCCGCTAATGGAGGTGGCGGGCGTGACCTTCGCCTTCTTAAATTATACATACGGCACCAACGGGATTGCCATGCCGAACTCCTATTGCGTGAACACCTTCTCGGACGAGGACAAGGTGCGCGATGACATCCGCCGCGCGAAGGAGCTGGCGGACATCGTGGTGGTTCTGCCGCACTGGGGGACGGAGTACACCTACACGCCGGATTCCTTTCAGAAGAAATGGACGCAGATTTTCCTGGAGGAAGGGGTGGACATCGTAATCGGGACGCACCCGCATGTGGTGCAGCCATACGAGATGCTCACAGGCGAGGATGGACATCAGATGCTGGTCTATTACTCACTCGGCAATTTTATTTCGTGGCAGAGTAAAATGGAGCGGATGCTCGGCGGCATGGCGGATATTACCATTACCATCACCGTCGAGGACGGTACTATCAGCTATGATTACGACCTGGTTCCGCTGGTGACCTACATCCACAGCGGTACTGCCACGACCACCTATTTTCTCTCGGATTACGACAAAACGGACCACACCTACGGGGCGACGAAGGAGAACATGACGGAATTGTTTGAGAAAATTATCAATTGGGAGATGTAAGATGATTGATTTTCATTCGCATTTTCTGCCGGGCCTGGATGACGGCAGCAAGTCTGTGGAGGAGAGCCTTGAAATGCTGGCGCTCTCCTGGGAGAGCGGCGTAGATCGGATAGTCGCGACGCCTCATTTCTACGCGTCCAAGGAG
>JAJPXG010000026.1:15251-16972 GCA_021205565.1 Lachnospiraceae bacterium
GCGTGAGCAGGCATGGGAGCGATTGGCCGCGGCGCTGCCCGATGAGAGTCCGTTAATCTGGCTGGGCGCGGAGGTCTATTATTATACCGGCATTTCGCGCACGGAGGATCTGGACCGTCTCTGTATCGGCGGTACAAATGTACTTTTGCTGGAAATGCCGTTTCACCGCTGGTCTGCGGGCATGATTGAGGAAGCGATTGATATCGCGCGGGGAAGCGGGCTGACCGTTCTGATGGCGCATATTGACCGATACCTGCCGGACCAGACGCCGGACACCTGGGAACGGCTTCAGGACAACGGCATTCTTTTTCAGGTTAATGCCTCGTATTTTCTGGATGGCTGGTCGAACCGCCGCAAGGCGCTAAAGCTTTTGCGGGAAGGGCAGATCGAGGTTCTGGGAAGCGACTGTCACAATATGACGAGCCGTCGGCCGAATCTGGCCGAGGCCCTTGCCGTGATTGAGAAAAAAGCCGGGCCACAGGCAGTTGACCGGCTGGAAGAAAACGCGCTGCGGCTGCTGGAAGGGTGAGTGGTAAAAACGTCGGATAAGCAGCTGGCAGATGCGCGGATGAGGTTGATTTTTATATGAATCAGAAACAGTTATTTGGCGCGGGCATGCGTGACGGCATGCCCGTTTGCCTTGGATATATCGCGGTGGGCTTTTCCATCGGAATCGCAGCGAAGGCGGTGGGGCTGAACGCTCTGCAGGGCTTTCTTTTAAGCTTATTTAATAACGCTTCGGCGGGGGAGTACGCCGGATTGACGGTGATGGCCGCCGCAGGGTCTTATTTAGAGATTGCGCTCATGACGCTGGTGGCGAACGCGCGGTACCTGCTGATGAGCTGCGCTTTAAGCCAGCGGGTTTCCCCGGAAATGAAATTCCGCCACAGGCTGTTTTTAAGCTACGGGATTACGGACGAGCTGTTTGGCTTGGGGATTGCCAGGCCAGGCTATATAGAGCCTGCCTATATGTATGGAGCGTTTTCGGTGGCGCTCACGGGATGGTCTTTCGGCACCATGTTCGGTGTGCTTGCAGGAAGCGTGCTGTCGGCGCGGCTGGTCAGCGCGTTAAGCGTGGCGCTTTTTGGCATGTTCATTGCGATCATTATCCCACCGGCCAAACGGGACCGGGCAGTGCTTTTGTGTGTGATTGTCAGCTTCGCGGCAAGCTTTGCTGCGGCAAATCTGCCGGTGATTGCGGAGATTTCCGAGGGGACGAGGACGATTGTGCTGACGGTGGTGATTTCGGCGGGGGCGGCACTGCTGTTTCCGGTGAAAAAGCCGACGGGGGAGAATAATGGTGATGTTGATAATGGCCAGGATGTTTAGAGCGGATGTAGTGTTTATTTTGCTCTGAGGGACGTGCTTGACAACAGCAAAAGAAGAACATACGGCTTTGCTTGTCAGGCCGCAGAAAAGATTGAGAGATTGGGAAGAGGAATCTGCAATATGAAAAATATTTACATCTATATTCTGATCATGGGCCTGGTCAGCTACGCCATCCGTGTCCTGCCGATGACGCTGATCCGCAGACCCATCAAAAATCAGTTCATATTATCATTTCTGTACTACGTGCCGTATGTGACACTGGCGGTCATGACCTTCCCGGCAATCACGGAGGCGACCCAGTCGCCCATCGCAGGGATGGCTGCGCTTATTCTGGGAATTTTAGCGTCGTGGTTCGGGGCGAGTCTGTTTCAGGTGTCGGTGCTGTGCTGTGC
>JAJPXG010000111.1 GCA_021205565.1 Lachnospiraceae bacterium
TTTGACGCCGGGCGCGGAAAGCTCGCGACGTATGCGTGCAGGTGTATTGAAAATGCTATCCGCTCACAGATGGGTTTTTGAGTGGAAAAGAGTCCTCTTTTTCAGGTGGAGGTCCTGTATGGAGGGTGTGCGCACAGTTCTCGGAGACCAATTTCCTGATGTGTTGCACGGAAGACGGGGTGCTTCGATATGCGCCGTTGTGTATTCACAGTTTTCGGCTGATCGCGCCGCGAAGGCTTCTGGATGCGCAGATATTCAACCGGCAGTATCACAGCTATGAGGAAATCCGTAATGTGCCGGACCGCCTGCGCTGGTGCAGACATCATATGGGCCCGATGCAGAAGGAAGTGGCTGAGAGAATTGGCATCAGCAGGGGCATGTACATGGATTTTGAGGCCGGATATGTGGATTATTATCCGAAGGAAATCGTGGACAGGCTGGCTGCGCTTTATCAGGTGCCGGCGACAGACTTTCTGGATGCGTATAACCTGTTCCTGTACAATGGTCAGGGACGCCAGATCAGGGAATACCGTATGAGGCTGGGGATGAATAAGAAACCTTTCGCTGATATGCTCCATGTGGACGTCAGCTCACTGCGGACATGGGAGTCCGACCGGAAGAGAATGACGAAACATACATGGGAGAGGTGTTTTAAAGATCGGGTCTGCAGCTGATTGAAAATTCGTACCTTCCAGGCATCTCCTGAATTCATGCGTTTCGCACAATATGTTAAAATTTCCTGTTGATTACAGCTGGAGAAATGAGTAAACTGTAAGCATGGAATATATGAAATGAGGGAAGGGCCTATGAACCACATCAAGGACATTGAAACCATGCGGTTTACGAGAGAATTGCAGACATTCGACAGGAAAAGCGCCCGGATTGACGCGAAAGCTCTGGCAATTCCAATTGTAGCCTTCGCAAATGCGGACGGCGGCGACATCGCAATTGGGATTGAGGATAAAGGTGATGTGACGGGGATTGACGGATACGAAGCGAATGTGAATGAACTTTTGCGAGTTCCGTTTGATTACTGTGTTCCTACGGTAAATGTGGATACAGAACTGATGGACTGCATAGATGTAAAGGGCAATCCCAATCATATCCTGATCATGCATGTTTTACAGAGCAGCCAGCTTCACGCGAATCAGGCGGATGAGGTATATTACCGCATCGGGGATAAGTCCAAGAAGATGAATTTTGAACAGCGCACCCGCCTGATGTACGCCAAGGGTGCGAGGTTTTTTGAGGATACGCCTGTCAGAGATGCAACGGTGGATGATATTGACCTGAATTTTGTGCAAAGGTATATCGAAAAGATTGGCTATGGCAGAAGCCCATTGGAGTATCTGCGCGGTAATAAGGATTTTATTGTTTCGCGCGATGGAAAAGAGGAAATCAGCGGAGCCGCAATCCTGCTGTTTGGGAAAAATCCGCAGCGTTTCTTTCCGAGGGCAAGAGTCCGCTTTATCCGTTATGAGGGAACAGAGGCAAAGGTCGGCACTGAGATGAATGTAATCAAGGATGTGACCTTTGATGGTAAAATCCTTGATATGGCGCAGAAATCAACGGAATTTGTAAAAACGCAGATCAGCGAGCGTACATTCTTGGGAAATCTGGGCCGGTTTGTGACGATTCCGGAACTGCCGGAATTCTGTTGGACAGAACTTATCATTAATGGAATCGGACATCGCGATTACAGCATCCTGGGCACAGACATTCAGATCAAAATGTTTGATGATCACTTCGTAGTTGAGAGTCCGGGAATGCTGCCGGGAATCGTCAGGACAACCAACATCAGGGAGATTCATTTTTCACGAAATCCCAAGATTTTTGAGTTTCTGCACGAGTACGAGTATGTGAAGGAGTTTGGGGAAGGCATTGACCGTATGTATCGTGAAATGAGCGAAGCAGGACTGCCGGAACCAGAGTACAGGACTGTAGAGTTTATGGTTTTCGCGACGTTGAAGAACCATAAGTGGGTGGAGAATCATGCAGTGAAGGAGCAGGAGGGTCACGCAGGGGCCAAGTCGGGGTCCGGCAGGGGTCAAGATAAGGATCAAGATGGAGACAAGAAAAATAACGGAAGCGGGCTTGGATTAGATCCGATGGCTTCTCTAATAGAATATTGCTCCGTTCCGCGATCCAGAAAAGAGATGCAAGAATTCATAGGAATGGCCAGTCGCACACACTTTAAAGAGAATTATTTAATTCCTCTTCTGCGTGAAGGAAAGATTAAAATGACTGTGCCAGATAAGCCGACCAGTAAGAACCAGAGGTATATAAAAGTGTAAACAAAAGCAAGCGAGCCGTCCATTAGAGGGACAGCTCGCTTGTCTTTGCTTTGTGCGATTTCGACTTTTTCACTGTTTCGATGACAGCATCCAGCAGTTTTTCCTTTTGTTCGGTAGGACAGTCAAGTTTCTGGATATATTGGCTGACCATATCTGCATGGACACTGGCGACCCGCCGGGCAAGCTCGCGCTTGCCTTCTTCCGTTTCCGGGTAATGCACGATCACATTGATTTCAGGACTTTTTCGAGCCATATCACGCACCTCCTTTCAGCACTCAAAACCTATGAGGCAGTAGTTGTCCGCTATTCCTTTCTTTTGCCCTGACTTTCAAGGGAAAAATGAAGTCAAAGGCCAGAAAAAAGTTTCGCCGGAGCAGTTTTCGTGTTATCATGAGCGAAAGCGAGAAGGGCATGTTCACATGTCCGGCGGCGCTGGATGTCCGGGGGACATCCGTTCAGCGCGGACCGTAGTGAAACGAAGACCGGCGAATGGGATCATAGCAGCGTTTTTGGCTGCTATGATATCATCATATAAAGAATGAGGCTGAAACACATTGAACGCAGATTGAGCGGAAATTGACGGAAAAGCACCGTCAAACGAAGAAACGGAGAGTGACAGTATGGAGCGCTGTGATTTTGCTTCTGTCATGAAGATTGTCAAAACTTATATCAGTGATGACAAGGAAAAGAATCAGATGGATTTTGCCTATCTTCTTTTTGATGATTTTATGAAATGTGACGAGTCGGCGGATTACTACTTCGATCCGGGTCAGCTCTGTCGCTGGATGAACGGTATGGCGAAGATGAGCCCGCGGGTATCCGGGTATTATCAGAAGGAGGCCCATCGGCAGGCTTTGTCCGACAATATACGGCATAACATTCTGCCTGATATGTATGACGGGCCGATGGCTTCACAGAAAATCTATGAACTGATCATTGGCGACGAGTCCATTTCCGAGAGAAAAAAGAAGGAATTGACAAGAAGCTATCCGTGCAGTACACCACGGGACGATGCGAACCTGATCGCAAACGCACTCTGTTTTGGCATGAGCCGGGAGTTTGTAAAAAGGGACGTGCGGACGGAGAAGCTTTTGTCTGCGGGAGAGCTTTCGCCGGTTCTGTCTGATTTTATTATGGGAAATGATGTGCCGAAGCCCTGCCGGTATTTCTGCGGGCGTGAGCAGGAGATTGAGCAGCTTCATGAAATGCTGTCAGAGCATGGCAAGGTATTCCTTTATGGAATTGCCGGGATAGGCAAGAGTGAGTTGGCCAAGGCTTACGCAAGGCAGTATAAAAAAGAATACACCAATATTCTTTACTTTGTTTACAGCAGGGATCTGCACCAGGATGTGACCGATCTGGATTTTGCCGATGATCTGCCGGAGGACAGTGAGGAAGAACGTTTCCGTAAGCACCATCGCTTCATGAGGACGCTGAAGGCGGATACGCTGCTGATCATTGATAATTTTAACGTGACGGCGACCAAGGACAGTTTCCTCCCGGTCGTCATGAAATATCGATGCTGTGTTCTGTTTACCACAAGAAGTCGTCTGGAAAATTATACCACCATGGAGCTGACAGAGATTTCGGACAGGGCCGCGCTGCTGGCGCTGATGGGAAAATACTATTCTGAGGCTGCGCAATATACAGCGGAGATGGAGCAGATAATTGACACGGTTCACAGTCATACGCTGGCGGTTGAGCTGGCCGCCAGGCTGCTGGAGCATGGACTGCTGGAACCTGCTGAACTACTGCGTAAACTGCGAGAGGATAAGATCGCGCTGGATAACGCCGATAAAATCTCCATCACCAAAGACGGAAAATCCTCAAAAGAAACCTATTATGGCCATATTCACACGCTGTTTTCTCTGTATCTGCTTTCGGAAGAAAGTCGGCAGATTATGAGAAATATGGCACTGTTCCCTGCAACCGGACTTCCGTTGAAAAGGGTGGCTGAATGGCTGTCACTGACCGACCTGAATGAAGTGAATGATCTGATTGAGCTGGGATTGATCATGCCTGAACCGGGGCGGGCTGCTTCTCTGCATCCCATGATTCAGGAAATTGTGATTGCGGATGAAAAGCCGTCAATTACAAATTGCAGGATACTCTGTGAGAACCTGCAGGAAATCTGCCTGGCGCACGGAGCAGATTATCCTGCTTACAGGCAGTTGTTTACTACGGTTGAGAATATCGCAGCGCTTGCGGTAAAAGATGATCTGTTGTTTTATCTTCGCTTTCTGGAGGATGTCTTCCCGTATATGGAGAAATACAGTTACGAGCAGGGAATGCATCTGATCATCCAGGAAATGAAGCCATTGCTGGAGGATAAGTCAGCCGCGGCGGTAAATGACCGTGCTTTATTTCTGGATTATGAAGCCGCATGTGAAAAGAAAACAGAAAAGGCAATCAAACTGGAAAAAGAGGCGCTTGCCCTGTTGCCGGAAATCAATGAGGACAACTCGCTTCTGATTGCCAATTTCCACGCCAACCTGGGCGGGCTTTACCGGCAGAGCCGGCAGTATGATCTGACCAGTCAGCACATGGAGATGGGAATGTGGATACTGGAGCAGTATGGATTTACCTGCACGCATGACAGCATCACGCAGTACATCAACTATGCCTTCTTTTTATGTGAAATAAAGGAAACGGAGCGGGGAATGACCGCCCTTAAGCGACTGGCCATGATAATCCAAAAATGTAATTCTGAGCAGTCTATGGATTACGCGGCGGTGCAGGAGGCGATGGGAGGTGTCTGTCTTGCACAGGCAAAAATCTCAGAAGCAAAATCGCATTTCCAGAGGGCGCTTGATATTTATGAAACAGTGTGGGCGGATGAACCGGAACTGATTGAGACAAAGCGGCAGGAAATCCTGGAGCTGTATCCGCAGGCGGGGATCGGGATTGCACAGCGTCTTATAGAAAAGAAATAATTTGTATATATGAAAATAAACCGGATGACCTTTGATGATTGGCCGTCCGGTTTATTTTTTTGCTCAATATCCTGTCAATTCTCATTCAATGTGTTTTTCCCGTCATTTTGATAGGCTGTCTGTATAAGCGGGGCTGATCCCGCGACCTTATACTACCACAGGAGGATTTTAAATGGAAAAGACAGAGAAGGAGCTATTGCAGGCAAGGCACAGGCTGGAGGAAGCACAGGCCAGGAACCGGGTGAAGGAACGGAAGGCAAGGACACGGCGGCTGATCCAGGAGGGCGCGGTCTTAGAAAAGGCATTTCCGGCGGCTGCCAGTATGGAACTGGAGGCGCTGGAGGCTTACCTTTCGCAGCAGCTTCAGCACGAGTAAAGTCGGAGGACGTTCCGGGTGGCCGGGGTGTCCTTCTTTTCTTATCCCGAAGGGCGCACTTACTCACCACCTCGTCCTCGCAGGCTCCATATCGTTCGCCCCGCCGCACACGGCAGGTCTCGCTCATTCCGCTGCTCGTCCTCTCCCCACAAAGTCAGCGACTTTGCGGGGCCCCGGACGGCGGTGGTATCCCTCCCTGCGGTCGGGCTCGTGCGCTCTTCCCGAAAGGTACCCCGTACCTTTCTCCAGAGAGGGCAGGCACTCCCGCAAGCGGTCGCGCCTGTGCAGCCGGCCCTGCTGACAGTGGGTCCCACTGCCAGCACCCGCCACGCCGATGGCGTTCCGGGTCGGCATGGAACCATGCCGAGGCCTGCTGCTGCGGAGGACTGCCCAAAGACAGGTATCCTTATCGGATACGGCAGTCCCCGCATAGCCGGTGTTCACAGCAGCCTGTTCACACCGGCTTTCTCTTTTAAAAAGAGAAACAGAAACTGGCGCTAAAACCGCGCCCAAAAGCATTACAAACCTAAAACCGAAAGGACGGTGATTGCATGGCAATCTATCATTTGGAAGCAAAAGTAGTCAGCCGCGGCGGCGGGCGCTCCGCCTGTGCTGCCGCAGCCTATATGAGCTGCTCCGTCATCTATAATGACTATGACGGGATTACCCATGACTACACAGCAAAAAAAGACCTTGTCTGGTCTGAGGTGTTCCTCCCGGAGAATGCCCCGGCGGAATGGCTTGACAGGGAAATCCTCTGGAATGCCGTGGAGGAAGAAGAAAAGACAAAGGACAGCCGCCTGGCCCGCGAGTTTGTTGTGGCCCTCCCCAGGGAGCTGACACTGGAACAAAGCCGGGAGCTTGTCACGGACTTTATCAAAGGGCAGTTCGTCTCCGACGGGATGTGCGCGGACGTCTGCATGCATGACCCTGCGCCGCCCGGCCACAATCCCCATGCCCACATCATGCTGACTGTCCGTCCTCTGGACAATGAAGGAAGGTGGCAGTATAAGACGCAGAAGGAATACCTCTGTGTCAGGAACGGCGAGGAACGCGGCTTTACTGCCGATGAATTTAAAACAGCACGGGACGAGGGCTGGGAAAAGCAGTACCTTTATTATCCGGAAAAAGGGAAAAAGAAGATCTACTTGCCGTCATCAGAAGCGGAGTGCCGCGGCCTCATCCGTGCAGACAAGCATCCCAAAAGTACGAAATACGGGAGGCAGAACCCTATCACTAAGAGATGGAACAGCGAGGAGCAGCTGGTTGCATGGCGGGCGGCATGGGCGGACGTGACAAACCGGTATCTGGAAAAGGCAGGTATCCAGGACAGTATCGACCATCGCAGTCATGCCGAGCGCGGCCTGGATGAACAGCCGACCATCCATGAGGGTGTGACCGCACGGGCGCTGGAACGCAAAGGCATTGTTTCCGAACGCTGCGAATTAAACCGGCGGATCAAAGCCGACAACCATCTCTTAAAAGAGCTGAAAGCCTAGGTGAAAAAACTGACCGAAGCCGCGACAAACACCATCCCGGCCATCGCGGAGAAATTGGAAAATATCCGGGCACACATGGTTATCCTGCAATACCATCTGCTTCAAAATCGGGCGGAAATCAAAGATGTATCCGGGCGTGTTGACTGGAACCTGCCGCTTGTGAAGGAATATCAGTCCGTGAAAAGGGAGCTGAAAGCAAAGCAGGAGGAAAGGAAAGCGCTTGAAAAAACGAAAGGCAGCACCGGTATCCTGAACGCAGTGCAGCACGTCCAGCTGAGTAGGCAGATCACAACGCTCACCGAGGAAATCGAAGAGCTGAAAACCAGAAAGAATCTGCTGATGCACCAGGTGGGCTGCCAGAACGACGTGGAAATGAAGCAGGCCGAAGGTACTCTATCCAAGATGAGAGATTACCTGGAAAAGTTAAACGAACAGCAGCCAAAGCTGTCCGGGCAGCTTGCCGCTGATGAAGAGAAGTTCAGGGAAACTAAAGAGAAAGTATCTCCTGACGAGGAAGACGCCCTGCTCACCGCCCGAGCCGCACTCAGGACAGACCAACAGGTAGCAGTCCGGTCAAAGCTGCAGGAGGTATTTGGAAGAAAATATAATTCCGACCTGCTGCTTAAGGCCAGCGAGCAGGTTGATCAAAAGACAGGGGATGACGCTGACAAGATGAAGGCACGCAGATCACAGCTTTACCAGGAACAGGAAGCGGAGCGGAGCAGGGAACAGCAGCAACAGCGGTCGAAACCGAAGAAACAAAGAGATTTTGAGTTATGACAAAAGACTGCAAGCCGGTATAATTATTCCTATACCGGCTTGTAGGAGAATACAATACGTTGTTGCATATCAGATTTTTATCATCAGCTTCTGAGGATATAAAGAAATAACCAGCTGCGGGTTTTCTCCATTCAGCGGATAAGGCAGCAGAATATCCTTCTCTTCTCCCGCCTCAAAGTTAAGGCCGGACAAGTCGGCGTTAAAATAATTGAATAAAATCGGATTGATATTCCCACCCGAAATGTAATCATACTCCAGGGCGAATGACGTTACATCCAGTCTTTTGCTTTCATCACCGATATACCTGACATGCATGGCCAGAACAATTTCGGTTTCATCCACATAAGAGGAATCTGTAAGGTCAAACAGCTCCTGCAGCTGACTGCCTGTATAGATGGTATAATCCGTAATCGTAATCTCAAAATCCCGGAATAATACGGTTTCATTCAGCGTATATGTCCGGGAAGGCTGGGTGGGATACTGAACCGTGTTGACATATACAATTCTCAGCACGACAGCTGCCGCTGCCAGAATAATAAGCACCCTGCTCATCGTTTTCCGGGAATTTCTGCCCTCTATTCTGCCTTTCATCCGTAATACACCCTCTCTCAGCAATCCTGTCTCACTATTATTCCGTCATTTTTCTTTGCGTTCACCGATAATTCTCCCGTTTTCCATTTTGAAGATTTCATCTGACAACAGATCCAGTTCCTCCCTGTCGTGACAGGCCAGTATCATCAGCGCGCCGTCCTTTTTCCTTTGCAGCAGAACATCCCGTATCTGCAGAACGCCAGCTTCATCCAGGGCGTTAAACGGTTCGTCCAGCACGATGATCAGCGGGTTACCCATGATCGCATAAGCAATGCCCAGACGCTGTTTCATGCCCAGAGAATATTTCTTATAAGTCCGCTTATCATCCGGTTCAAGACCGACCTCCTGCAGTGTAGTCCCGATCTCCTCATCGGAAACCTTTCCCTCGATTTCTGCCAACAGCTTCAGATTCTGAAAGCCTGTGTATCCAGCCAGAAACGCAGGATTTTCAATCAATGCTCCCAGACTTAGCGGAAAGCTGATGTCCCGATGCAGGATTTTCCCGTCAATAACAATGCTTCCTTCCGTGGGCTTAATCAGGCCGCAGACAGCACGCATCAGCATGGTTTTGCCGCTTCCGTTTTTTCCCTGCAGGCCGTAAATCCTGCCGCCTTCAAACCTCAGATTGATATCTTCCAGGACGGTAACGCCCTTAAACTTTTTATACAGATGATTGATTTCGATATACATGGCCTTTCCTTTTCTCCGGCCTTTTCAGGGTGCCGTATTGTCCCCCAGAATGTCATATTTTTCAAAATATTTTCCGCCCGCCAGTACCGATATAATTGCCCAGGCAATGCAGAGCAGATATGATACCGTCAGGTTAATTCCGTCAGATTGGAAGTATTCACACCGCTCCAGCATGGATAGGTTTCCGATCAGAACCGGCGTGTACAGATATGCGGAGGCAATCAGCAAAACCGCGACCGTCAGAAAACCATAAACCACATCCGTGAGAAATGTGACTGTCATCTGCATCAGCGAAATCGCGGCTGAGCAGAGAATAGGCAGCAGGAATAACGTCCAGTATGAAATATCCTCCCTGTCAGAATACAGCAAAAATGCGGAATTTCCGCTGAAATGTACCTGCAGCGCCAGGTCTGTCCCGGTATAGACACAGAAGCCCAATATCACAAAATAAATGATTCCATAATAAATCACAACGGTCATAATGCACCAGACAGCTTTTGACAGATACCATTTCAAGCGGGATTTTGCTTTCAGGAGAACATTGACGCCGGATCTGCATAAGTCCTCTTTGGGATATTTCCCGATCAGGTATGCCAGATACAGATTGATCGTGAACCAGAGAATGGGAACCTCAAATTCGCCTTCGCCCTGGATATAGGGCTTCATACCGCGAAACAGGTGAAATATATAATCCGAGAGTACAACCGTTTCCTCCGATGCACCCATCTTTAAATAAAAATCAGTGCAGGCAAACAGGGCAATGCCCGCAATCACGGCATATTTATAAAAATCATGCAGAATGCCTACCCTGAAATCATATTTAAAGCACATCCTTCCTGCCTCCGACCGGTAAAAAAATCCCTGTTGTGATCAGCAACAGCAACACTGCTTCCCCCACAATGATCCGGAAATCCGCTTCCGTGAAAATCTGGCATGGCCGTAAAAAGACCATGGGACTGAACTGTTCAAGATCAACCGCGCTCAGGATATAATATGCAAGCGTATAAATCAGAAGAGGCGCACATATCACTGTAAAACCATTCTGGGCGACCAGGCCAAAAATCAATGGCAGTGTGGAAATCAACCCGTAAAAGACAACGTCTATCAGAATATACAGCAGCGTATAGATCAGCGGATGCGTTACAAACAGCCCTGTCCACATCTGCGTCCCGCGCTGCGGAGAAAAGGAAGATGTTGTCAGCTCCGGACTCAGTGCTGGGAAAAACATAGCCGTGATGAGGAGGCTGAACATCAGAATCGCGAGTGTCACAAGTGCGCCGCTCAGAAAAACTGTGATATACTTTGCCGCAAAATACTGTTTTTTGTTGCAGACAGTCAGGATGTTTTTCAGATAACCGCTTTTTCTGTCTCCGAAGTAAGAAACCGCATACGGAAAAGATACCAGCAGCGGAAAAATCGTATACAGAACCGTGGAAGGCAGGTAAGCGTACTCCAGGCCGATAAAGGAATTGTAAAGAGAGCGTGGATAGTAAAGCCCTGCTTTTTCCATTCCATATAAGGCGATGATCTGTTCATATTCAAACACTTCCTGCAGTTCAATGACAAGAAGCCATAATGAGATTATGGCTCCGATTGAAATTGCTGCATACATAGCCTTGCTTCTGAACATCCTCTGTGTTTCAAATTTTAACAATCTTTTCATGAACTTTTCTCCGGGATATCAGTCCTGCAAACAGGTATCCGTGTTTATCTGGTCGGGTTATCAATGGTAATTTTAACGGATTTTTCCTCCGTAGATAAGGCTACAGGCCGTAAAGCAAAGGAAGAGGCTTTCAGCATGTCGCTGTCCACAAAAAATCCGATGGTCACTTCCTTATCCACACCGGCACTCACATAGGTGTAGCCGCTTGATTTCCCGCTGGATACCGGGGCACTGTTATAATAGCATTCCGCCGTGCTGTTTCCTGCTTCCAGCTGAAAGCCAGAGACACAGACCTCTATATCCACATCGCTGGATATGGTTAAATTCACCGCCACAAAGGAATAATCACTGGAGATGGTACCGTCCTCAGACACGCCAAACTTCTCCGGGATATCCCCGAAGGGCGCTGTGTTTAGTCCCTCAATTTTATCCTCCATAACGGAAACCGAATTGACCTGAACCTCCACGTACTGATAACTGCCATCTGACGTAACACCGGCGATGATGGATACTTTATCATTTACACCATAAGTACTTCTACCGGCACCGAAGATATTCAGGATCAGGATAATAATTACAGCGGCCATTAAAAAGATCGGAACAATCAATAATTTCTTTTTCATGTCACCCTCCGTAAGGCATACAGCCCATATGAAGTTTATGGACTGTATGCTAAAAATCAGCCGCGGGATCAAACACTGTCAGGGCTCCACACACCAGCAGATGTAAAAGAAGTTCCAGATGCACTAGTCAGTCCAAGGCAGGCGTAGCTATATCCATCTTCATAAACAGTATTTGGAAGAAATGTATAAGTACTTGAGACTCCAACTGTTTTAGGGATTCCATATGTACAATCAGCTTTTCCTCCTAATATACCGGTTTTTCCATACACACGAGCAATAACATAATCACCGGAAGTGACCTTTATAGATGCCAATGTGTCGTCTAATTTTTCCCTAAAGTCTGTATACTTAGACGAAGTACTTACCTTAAAAGAATAACCAGTGTCCGTATAATTTCCGGCTGCGTTTACATTTAATGAAAGTACTGTAGTCGCGATTGTTGCTGCTGCCATCACGCCAGTTATGATTTGTTCTACTTTGATCATTTCAAATGCTCCTTCCAAAGATACAATAATTTTTTTTGGTGATTTTCACCCATTGACAAATACATGTGTCAACATATGATTTTTTGGTATAAAGCCTGTTAAAATGCAGGTAAAGTGATTCAATTTCTAATCTGAGTTTTCTTCAGGTATCCCGTAAATAGTAGAACAGTTTCTAACAAGATACTTACCGATACAGCATACAAGAAATTGTAAATACTTAGTACTATAAATACAACTTCCAGTAAAAAATACAATATCGTTAAAATTGAACAGACCTTACGATAATGTTTGAACTCCGCTTTGCTTAGAGGCTTGGCGTTTGTATCCATAGGGCTTAACCAATGGATAATAAAACAGCCGACAGCCGTCATAATTAAAGCTAGTGGCACACATTTCAAGGATTTCATAATTCTTATACAGATTACTGATACGATGAATGTTCCTGTTGATAAGGTGTCACAAGCAAATTCGCTTGATGCATGAACTCCACCAGCGTAACCTCTAAGTACTGAAAACATCACATAAAACAACAGACTTTCCCAAAAAACATTTGCTGCCAGACCAACGAACATTGTTACAAGCAAAAACATAATTCTGGAGAACAGGAGGAAAAAGCCATATTGATAAAGCTCTTTGTCCTCAGCAGAAATAGTTCCCTCACTGTAAAGATAGTTAGTCAATCTGACAGCAAGTTTACTGATCATTTCTCTACCTTTTTAAAACGATCCAGCTGAGCTGGGGCTTTGGGTTGATAAAAAAATGAACAGGTTGTCTGATTTGCATCTCGCCTTAACGCATGTTCAGCGGTTCTCTTGGCAAGCTTTGCAATGGTTTTGTTTTTATCAGACAAATACCTCCTTTCGCAACGAGGATATCATTCAGTATCAGTTTTATCAACCGTCTATGCAAAACTGCGGATTCTGAGTGTAAAACTGCCGAAATTCCATATTATACAGAACAGTAATTATTTTGATAATAATCACTGTAATACAGATATAGTCTGTATGAACCAGGTGCAGTGCGCAAGGCCGAAAGGAGTAAGAAATCGAGTTATATCAAAAGAATGCAAGCCGACATATTTTCTTATGCCGGCTTGCAGGGATGCCTATATTCTTATATAAGTTTTCCGTTCGATATCGTATATATCCGATCCGCGATTTCATCATACTTCTGATTATGACTGATCACCAGTACCATACTGGTCTGTTTCAGTTCTAAGAGCATACGTACCAGATTTTCCTCGGTCTGCACATCCAGGTTGCTGCCCGGCTCGTCCAGCAACAGATATTTGTAACCGCCCAGCAAAAGCCGTGCCAGATATATTTTCTGTTTTTCTCCCAGCGAAAGGTTTTCCGGGCGGACTATCACCTGCTTTTTGGCCGGAGGCAGATTCAGAAGAGCCTCTGCCTTTGCATATTCAGCCTCTGAAATATCCCTGCCGCAAATTACATTTTCCTTTACCGTCCCCGGTATAATGAAGTTTGGATAATAAAGGTAACCGAGCTTTTCTTTCATATCCGCTGGAATGGAATACATACCGCCGGGATGGATCTGAATTTGTTCTTTTGCAAACACACCGGACAGCAAATTGAACAAGGTGGATTTTCCACTTCCATTTTCTCCCTTAATCAGAACCAGGCCGGTAGCGGGAGCTTCAAAATGTTCAATCTCAAACAATGTGGTGTAATCCGGACGCAGGATAGTGATATCTTGAATGACAATCCGACCGTCCGCACTCACTTCCCCAAATGCTTCATCTGATTCGTCCGGTAAACTGATGAAATCTCTCCCTCTCTTAAAAACAGGTTGAATGCTCATCATTTCGGCTCGTATGGAAGCAATACTGGCCATGGGTGAAAAAATATATCCTACCAGCTGCATGGCAAACACCAGTGTTCCCAGAGTGATTTTGCCGCCAATCACCAGATTCCCACCGATAATTAGTATCAGTAATGGTGCCATCGTCGTAATCAGCTGGGGTAATTCCTTTGTAATCAACAGATAAAAATGCTGACGGTTCCTGGCCTGATAAAATACAGTCAGCTTCTGCTCAAAGCGCTTCATGATATAAGGAAACACATGGTTCAGTCCGATGCTTACTTTTCCATTAATGATGGCCTCTGTTTCCTGCATCCAGGAGTCCGCAGCTTGCCGCTCCTCGTTCACCAGCTTTTCAAGCTTTCTTTTATTCATATAGCTGGACATGACATAGAACGGCGCCAGGACAATCGCCATCAGAGCAAAAGTATAATGAACGCTGAACAGCAGTGCCAGAACAACCACAATCCTGACAATATCAGCGGGAACCGCAATCAGATAATTCGAGAGTGTGTAGATAGATGATACATCCATCTGCATCATGTTCAGAATCTTACTTTTAGACTGCGCCTCATATTCCGGAACACGGCTGGAAGCAATTTTGTTGCCTATTTTCCTGCCAAGATCCGCAGCCAGTTCATTTGCAAATACCTGCATTTGATAGCTGACAAAATAATAGCTGAACAGGTGTATCAAAGCAGAAGCAGCAATGACAAGCGCAACCCAGTAATAAGGAATTTCATTTCCTGCTTCAATCATCTCGTCCATCAGATAGAGAGTAAGAAAAGAAGGAAGCAGCATGAGCAGGAAACCGATTAAGTCCGCCGTGATACGTTTTAAAACAGAAGGTACAGCAACAGTTACAATTGATGGATTCCATTTTTCTAACATAAGCTTTCTTCTCCCTTATCGGGTTTATTTTGCGCTTTCTCTGCTTCTTCGTATAGACGAATGATATATTCGTCTAATATAAACCTTTCGGGAATACAGAATTTTTCGCCTTGAATTCGCTTCAGTGCACAGCCGCCCATACACATAGGTAATACAATACACTGTCTGCATTCTTCATCATCAAATACTGATAAGTTTTTTCTTTTTTTATAGTTTTCATTTAAACATAACGATCCATTCGGGGCAATGTATCCTTGCTTGTAAAAACTGTCTAATTCACAGGAAGTGCAAAAATACAGCGAAAGATCACAGCCAACCAGAAATGTGTTATTGCATTCAAATTTGCATCCAACTTTCTTTGTGTAATTCCTTGGAAATGAATAATTTGCTCTTATAAAAGCTTCTTGTACATGATTATACGCCTTACTATATTCTTCAGCTGTTTCATAATAAAAATTATCAATTTTATCTGACGCATCAAATTAATTCGTATTATTAATATGAACTGCATATTTTGTTTTGTCTAAATGAAGACGTTCTAAACTTTCAAAAAACGGATCTAAGTTTGCATTCTTCTTATTTAAATTTAATCTAATTGTTACAAAAAATCCCTTTTCCACAGAATGTACGATATTGTGACATATTTTTTCATATGTAGGTCTTCCCGAAATATGAACTCTTGTCTTATTATGCTGATCAGGAAGTCCATCCAGTGTAATCTGAAATGATCTGATTCTGGTTTCATTTTGAAGACAATCAAGAATATCGTCTGTTAAAAGATATCCATTTGTTGTCAGATAAGATTTTCCTGTAAAATGATTCTCTTTTAGAAGATGTTCAATCCTAAGAATAGGATCTAGGTTAAGGAGCGGCTCACCTCCGAACCAATGAATGTTAACCGAATTTGCTTGGTGTCTGGCTGTATTCATAAGAAATATACATAATGCTTCAGTAGCTTCTGACGATAAATCGCGAGGCTCATGCTGCTGATAACAATATGGGCATCGGAAATTACATTTTTCAGTTGTCATGATTGTCAAATTCATTTGTGGATAATATTGGCAATAATTATCTCGAATTGTTCTCAGTTGGTTTAATTCATCAACATCATCATGAACCAGAAATCCCATATCTGACAAGGTATCTGAAATATCTGGAGATAAATTATCTGAGAGATAACTTTGATAGCATGTACTATCTAATTCCACTAGTGCGTGATTGCCTGTATTAAAAAGCAAATACTGACCGTTGTTATTTAATACCGCATAATTATATCTGGATTTTTTCATTATTCATTTCCTCTTTATGATAATTCACGGCAACAAATGTAGGCTGTTGCCGTGAATTACATGTTTTGTGCAATTACTCATTAATTGCCAGACGAACCTGCAGTACATCCATTACAGCAATTTGAATGATCATCGCCAGCTATGTCAGCACTGTTGAGCGGATTACGAATTATACGCATTTTGACACCTCCCTTCCATATAAATAGTTAGTCAATCTGACAGCGAGTCTACTAATTAATTATTTCGCTGCCTTTTTAAAACGATCCAGCTGAGCCGGGGCTTTGGGCTGATAGAAAAATGAACAGGTTGTTTGATTTGCATCTCGCCTTAACGCATGTTCAGCGGTTCTCTTGGCAAGCTTTGCAATGGTTTTGTTTTTATCAGACAAATACCTCCTTTCGCAACGAGGATATCATTCAGTATCAGTTTTATCAACCGTCTATGCAAAACTGCGGATTCTGAGTGTAAAACTGCCGAAATTCCATATAATTATAAGTTTCCCAATCTGCCGGACTATATAGTCCTGGCAGACTGAGGATTTTTCC
>JAJPXG010000005.1:0-7002 GCA_021205565.1 Lachnospiraceae bacterium
AAATGCCCTCGTCGTTGTCACTGCTGGCTTCCAGAACCTCGAGAAGCTCCTCAGTGACTTCTTCTGTTTCAGTCGTTTCTTCTGTTTCAGTGGTTTCTTCCGAAGACGAGGAAGTCTCTTCCTCAAGCTCCGTGTCGCCGGTAGCCGCGCTGCTGCAGGCTGCCAGAAGGCCGGCAGATCCGGCTGCTACACCGCCGACAAGCATTCCCTTCATGAAATCTCTTCGGGTAATACTCTTAAACATAAATGTTCCTCCTTTGATATTGGCAGATATCGCTGCGTCGGTGCTTTACCCCGGTAAATTGCCATACAAACAAAAACAGCCGAGTAAAACCGCAGCCCCTTCTGCGCCATGCTCAGCCCAATCCATGTAATTTACCCCGTAATCCGGCGGAAACAAACGATATCCAATTTCATAGCCGTATCAGAGCGTATTAAAAAATACAAAATCCGCGGACAGTGGCTGAAGCCACACCGCGCCTGTTAATTGTATACAATAATACCCTCCTGCAGCTATTCTGTAAGGCATTCTAGCACAATCATTTTTGTCTGTCAACCTTAATTCTTAATAAATAAGGCGTTGTTTTTTTATAAACGGATATGGATTCTGCCTATAAATCGCCGTTTTTTCGCGGTTTACGGTGCAGGGCAAAGGCAATTGAGGAAAACATTGGCAGATTACGGACATATGCGGCACAGGCATGGGACTGCTGACGGGAGAAAAACGAACTGATTTCATTTTAATGGTTGAGAGAACGGCAGATTTATTGTATACTGATATAAATACAGCCGACAGCGGAGTGCATGCGCTGTCCGGCTGAAAGGCGGGGTACATAAGATGGATGTTCTGGTGGTGGGAATCGCCGGCGGCAGCGCCTCCGGCAAGACGACGGTCGTGGAGCGGATCAAGGAGTATTTCGGGGACGATATTGTGGTCATCGGCCATGACAATTATTACAAGGCGCACGACGATATGCCCTATGAGGAGCGGACACACTTAAATTATGACCACCCGAATTCCTTCGACACGGAGCTGATGATCTCGGATGTCATGAAGCTGAAGGCCGGACAGACGGTGGATATCCCCACCTATGATTACAGCGTCCATAACCGCTCGAAGCAGACGCTTAAGATTGTACCAAAGCGGGTCATCGTGCTCGAAGGGATCCTTCTTTTCTACGATGAGCGGCTGCGTGACCTGATGGATGTGAAAATCTTTGTGGACACCCCGGCTGATGAACGGCTGGCGCGCCGCATCCGCCGCGACATTGCGGAGCGCGGGCGGTCGTTAGAGTCCGTGCTGACGCAGTATCAGGAAACGGTGCGTCCCATGCACGAGGCATTTGTCGAGCCGACGAAGATGCACGCGGATATCATCATCCCGGAGGGCGGCGAGAACACGGTAGGGATTGATATTCTGCAGCAGTATCTGTGCAGTAAGGTGCGGGGGTGAAGCCGTATCCGCGCTGCAGGACGTGTGCTTCTATACTGTTCTGAACGATAAAAGACCTGTCAAACGGCAGATTAAGGGCCGCGTGGCAGGTCTTTTTGATATTGTGAAACTCTGGTTACGCTCTGCTCCACCTGCCGCTTTTGCAGGATACACGCCGCAGATGTGCACGGGAAATATGGCGTGTTCTGCAGATTTGCCTTTCTATGCTTTACTCCATCTGCCGCTCGCTCCGCACGGCAATATCAGCCCGCTGGATGTAACCGGCAGGCCAATCTCTCCGGCCTCCACACTGCCGCCGTGCCGCGGGCAGAGGACCGTGGACATCATATAAGTCAGGACGGCCGGCTGCAAGCCGGTGGTGTAGGAGTTGATCAGGAAAAAGAGCGGTTCCTCCGAAAGGAGCTGACTCGCCAACTGAATAAGAGAAAAGACGCTGTCTTCGATTTTCCAGATTTCGCCCTTGGGCCCGCGGCCGTAGGAGGGCGGGTCCATGATGACGGCCTCATAGCGGTTGCCGCGGTGCAGCTCGCGCTCGACGAATTTGACGCAGTCATCCACGAGGTAGCGGATGGGCGCGTCAGCCAGGCCGCTGCCCTGCGCGTTCTCCTTCGCCCAGCCGACCATGCCCTTGGAGGCGTCCACATGGACGACGTTCGCGCCGGCCTTGGCCGCCGCGAGGGTAGCCCCGCCGGTGTAGGCGAAGAGGTTTAAAACTCTGACAGGCCTGTCAGGTTTTTCCAGCCGTCTCTTTTTTATTAAGGAAGAAAACCATTCCCAGTTGGCGGCCTGCTCCGGAAAGAGGCCGGTGTGCTTGAAGCTGAAGGGCTTTAAGCGGAAGTTAAGTCCCAGAGACTGGTAGGAAATGCTCCATTCCTGCGGCAGGTTATGAAATTCCCACTCGCCGCCGCCCTTGCTGGAGCGGTGATAGTGACCATTCGGCGCATCCCAGAGCGGATTCTCCTTCGGCGTATCCCAGATCACCTGCGGGTCCGGGCGCACGAGGGCGTACCCTCCCCAGCGCTCGAGCTTCTCTCCCCCGGAGGTGTCGAGGACTTCATAATCTTTCCACTTGTCTGCGATCCACATGGTGCTTCTCCTTCTGCTTATTTAATATGGTAAATAAATACCGCAACTGGTTCGCAATCCTTCTATATCTACCCTATCTCATGCAAAAACAACCCGCTGCGCAGCTTCGGCTCAAACCAGGTGGACTTCGGGGGCATGAGCAAGCCCGCGTCCGCAACGGCGAAAAGCTCACCGATGGAGGTGGGGTACATGGCAAAGGCCACAGCGCAGTCGGTGTGGACGCGGCGCTCCAACTCTGAAAGGCCGCGGATACCGCCCACAAAGTCGATGCGGCTGTCGGTTCGCGGGTCAGCAATGCCCAGAACCGGCGAGAGGAGCTCTGTCTGGAGAACGGAGACGTCCAGGCCGTCGACAGGGTGGGCATTCTGATACTCCGGCTTCACAGTCAGCTTATACCAGCCGCTCTTTATGTACATGCCAATTTCACTTTTCTGTGAGGGCGATGCAGGTGTTTCTGACGGCTCTGTCACAAATTTCTCCGTGACTTTGTCCAGAAATTCCGCCTCAGTCAGACCGTTTAAGTCTTTCACCACGCGGTTGTAGTCCATGATCATCAGATCCTCGTCTGGAAAAAGAACGGAAAGGAAGTAGTTAAACTCCTCCTCGCCGGTGTAATCCGGGTGCTGTGCGCGGCGCTTTAAGCCGACCTTCACAGCGGACGCTGCGCGGTGATGGCCGTCCGCGATATAGATCAGCGGGATGGCTGCGAAGGTTTCCCCGATCCGGCGGATTTTATTTTCCTCAAATATGGTCCAGCCCCGGTGGGTGATGCCGTCCTCTGATGTAAAGGCAAAGCAGGGGGGCTGCTGCCCCTTCACTTCGGAAACAATGCTGCTCAGGGCCTCGTTTCGGCGGTAGGCTAAGAAAATAGGGCCAGTCTGCATGCCAGTGACGTCGATGTGGCGGATGCGGTCCCGTTCCTTCTCTTCCCGCGTGTTTTCGTGCTTTTTGATGACGCCGTTTACATAATCATCGATGGAGGCGCAGGCCACGATGCCGGTCTGTGTGCGGCCGTTCATGGTAAGCTCATAGAGGTAATAGCCCGGCTGTGCATCCTGCACAAAATCGCCGTTTGCAAGCATCTCCCGGATCAGGCCGCGTGCCTTTTCATAAACCTCGGGTGCGTACATGTCATGTCCATCCTCAAACTGTGTCTCAGGGCGGTCGATATTTAAAAACGATTTCGGGTGACCCGCCACTGCTGCATTCGCCTCCTGACGCCTGTTGACGTCGTAGGGAAGGGCGGCGATTTGGTCTGCCAGACCGTCAGCTGGGCGGATTGCCTTAAAACTTCTGATGTCTGCCATGGTTTACTCCTTATCCTTAATCAGGCTGTGAATCTCCTGCAGCGACTTCACTTCACTGCTGCCATGCTTATTCACATAGTTAATCCCCTTGGCGGCCGCTCTCGCGCCGGCGATGGTCGTAATATAAGGGATCTTCGCCTTGATGGCGGCCTTGCGCAGATAGCTGTCGTCGAAGGCGCTGTCCTTGCCCGCAGGGGAGTTGACCATCAGGTCAATCTGACCGTTGGTGACCATGTCCAGAATGTTGGGACGGCCCTCCTGGAGCTTTTTCACCTGGATTGCATCCACGCCGTTCTCGCGCAGAAGCTCACAGGTGTGCTCGGTGGCGTAGATGGTAAAGCCATCCTCCTGAAAGAGGCGGCCGATCTCCACAACCTCCTCCTTATCCCGGCGGTTCACGGAAATTAAGACACTGCCGCTTAACGGAAGTCTGGTCTGCGTCGCCTCCTGTGCCTTATAATAAGCCTCGCCGTAGTAGGTGGACAGGCCCAGCACCTCACCGGTGGAGCGCATCTCCGGTCCTAAGAGCGGGTCTACCTCCGGAAACATATTGAAGGGGAAGACCGCCTCCTTTACGCCGTAGTAGGGGATGTCCTGCTCTTTCAAGGCCGGTACGGGGGACGGACGGCCGGTAATTTCAGATGTAATAATGTCCGTGGCAATGGGCACCATGCGGATATTGCAGACCTTGGAGACCAGCGGCACGGTGCGGGATGCTCTGGGATTGGCTTCCAGCACATAAACAACGCCCTTCTCGATGGCGTACTGCATGTTCATCAGACCACGGACGTGCATTTCCTCCGCAATCCGCTTGGTGTAGTCCTTGATGGTGCGCAGATTTTCCTCTGAAATATGCACAGAGGGGATGATGCAGGCCGAGTCGCCGGAGTGAATGCCCGCGAGCTCGATATGCTCCATCACAGCCGGTACAAAGGCGTGAGTGCCGTCGCTGATGGCGTCCGCCTCGCACTCCATGGCGTGATTTAAGAAGCGGTCGATCAGGATCGGTCTGTCAGGGGTCACGCCCACAGCAGCCGCCATATAGCCCGCCATGCTCTCATCATCATAGACGACCTCCATGCCGCGGCCGCCCAGAACATAAGAGGGGCGCACCATGACCGGATAGCCGATTTCATTCGCAATCTGCAGCGCTTCGTCCACAGTGGTCGCCATGCCGGACTCTGGCATGGGAATATTTAATTTCTCCATCATGGCGCGGAACTGGTCTCTGTCCTCCGCCAGGTCGATCACTGCCGGAGAGGTGCCGAGGATTTTGACGCCGTTGCGCTCCAGATCTGCTGCCAGATTTAACGGGGTCTGACCGCCGAACTGTGCAATCACGCCAACGGGCTGTTCCTTCCGGTAAATGCTGAGTACATCCTCCAGCGTCAGCGGCTCAAAATAGAGCTTGTCGGAGGTGTCGTAATCGGTAGAAACCGTCTCCGGGTTGCAGTTGACAATGATGGTCTCAAAGCCCAGCTTTTTCAACGCCAGGGAAGCATGGACGCAGCAGTAGTCGAACTCGATACCCTGGCCGATGCGGTTAGGACCGCCGCCCAGAATCATGACCTTGGGCTTGTCGGTACGGATGGGGTTTTTGTCCTCGCCGCTGTAGGTGGAATAATAGTAGGCGCTGTTTTGTGTCCCGCTGACGTGAACGCCCTCCCAGGTTTCCTCCACACCAAGCGCCAGGCGGTGCTCTCTCACCTCATCCTCGGAGATGTCCAGAATCTGGCTTAAATATTTATCGGAGAAGCCGTCCTTTTTGGCGCGAATCAAAGCCTCGTCTGCCGGCAGACTGCCCTTGCACTTCGCCAGCACTTCCTCCTCTTCCACAAGTTCCTTCATCTGCTCGATGAAATACCGTTTGACATAAGTCAGGTTATAAATTTCCTCCACAGTCGCGCCTTTGCGCAGCGCCTCATACATGATGAAATGACGGTCGCTGCAGGGAGTCGCCAGCATACGGCAGAGTTCTTCTTTGGATTTTTGGTCATAGTTTTTGGCATGACCCAGGCCGTAGCGGCCGGTCTCCAGGGAGCGGACCGCCTTCTGGAAGGCTTCCTTATAGGTCTTACCGATGCTCATGACCTCGCCCACAGCGCGCATCTGGGTGCCGAGCTTGTCCTCCACGCCCTTGAATTTTTCAAAGGCCCAGCGGGCAAATTTGATAACCACATAGTCGCCGTCCGGGACGTATTTATCCAGGGTGCCGTACTTGCCGCAGGGAATGTCCTTTAAGGTCAGGCCTGCCGCCAGCATGGCGGAAACCAAAGCGATCGGAAAGCCGGTGGCCTTGCTGGCCAGCGCAGAGGAACGGGACGTGCGGGGATTGATCTCAATGACCACAATACGGTCGCTGACCGGGTCATGGGCGAACTGCACATTGGTGCCGCCGATCACCTGCACCGACTCCACGATGCGATAGGCCTGCTCCTGCAGACGTTCCTGCACCTCTTTGGAGATGGTCAGCATCGGAGCCGCGCAGAAGGAGTCACCGGTATGGACCCCCATGGGGTCAATATTTTCAATAAAGCACACAGTAATCATGTTGCCGTCCGCATCGCGCACGACCTCCAGCTCCAGCTCCTCCCAGCCGAGGACGGATTCCTCCACCAGAACCTGGCCGACCAGACTGGCTTGTAATCCCCTGGCGCAGACAGTTTTTAATTCCTCTCTGTTGTAAACAAGGCCGCCGCCGGCGCCGCCCATGGTGTAGGCCGGGCGCAGCACCACCGGATAGCCCAGGCGGTCCGCAATCGCCAGCGCCTCGTCCACGCTGTAGGAGACCTCGCTCCTTGCCATCTCGATGCCGAGGGCATTCATGGCGTTTTTAAATTCGATACGGTCCTCGCCGCGCTCAATGGCGTCCACCTGGACGCCGATGACCTGGACATGATATTTATCCAGAATTCCGGCTTTGGAAAGCTCCGCGCAGAGGTTCAAACCGGACTGGCCGCCAAGGTTCGGCAAAAGAGCGTCCGGGCGCTCTTTTGCGATGATCTGCTCGAGGCGTTCCACGTTCAGGGGCTCGATGTAGGTGACATCGGCCATCTCCGGGTCGGTCATGATGGTAGCGGGGTTGGAGTTGACTAAGACGATCTCGTATCCCAGCATGCGCAGGGCCTTGCAGGCCTGGGTGCCGGAGTAGTCGAA
>JAJPXG010000005.1:7012-16454 GCA_021205565.1 Lachnospiraceae bacterium
GTCGAACTCGCAGGCCTGGCCGATGATGATGGGGCCGGAGCCAATGATAAGGATTTTGTTGATGTCGGTTCTTTTAGGCATGGAGTGCTCCTTTTATAATTTAGGTATGTTGCGAAAAAAAATAAAGCAATTTCTTTTCGCAGACAGCTATTCTGTATCATACATAATAGGACATTATTTTGCAAGTCAAATTATAATTCCTCCCAGTACATTTCCCACTGCTGCGGAAGTTTATGCTTCTTCTTCTTTTCAGCACAAAAGAAAATTTATCCTTCCTCCTGCGAAACCTCCTCCGGCACGTCAATGTCAATGCCGAGCTCTCTGGGAAGGAAGCGGGGGCAGACATTCTCGCTGGAGACGATGACGGAGGCGGCAAGTCGGGTTCCGATCTCCACAGCCTCCTGCAGGGTTTTATGATAGGTCAGGCCGATGACCAGACCGGAACAGAAGGCGTCCCCGGCACCGGTAGTGTCCTTGACCTGGACCTTCATGGCGGGGAAAAAGCCCTTATTTCCCTGCTGGTCCACATACACGCTGCCTTTGCTGCCCATAGTAACCACCATGGACTGGATCTGGGCGTTTTTCACCTGTTCGGCCAGCGCGTCCTCCATCTGCTCCGGCTCAATGTCACTGAAATCCCTCGCAAAGAGAATCCCGGCCTCCTGCTGGTTACAGACAAAGCAGTCCAGCTGCTTGATGAAGTCCCGGCGCTTGATGGCGATGCTGATATTGGAAACGATGGCGTAGACCTTCTTGTGATATTTCTCCGCGAGTTCAAAAACCTTTTTCACAATTTCCTTGTGAATGTCGATCTCCACCACAATGGAGTCGGCATTTGCAAAGATTTCATCGCCATGCTTCTCCAGCGTCTTTAAAAGCGGCATCAGATTGGGCCGCTGGGAGATGGAACCGGCCACATCGCCGGTCGTATCAAAGACGGCCAGCCAGGTGCCCATGCCCTGCGGAACGGTGCGGATATACTGCGTGTTGACCTTGTGCCTTTGGAGCTTGTGAATGACGTCCGCGCCCATGGCGGTATTATCTACCAAGCTGATGAATGTGGGGCGCAGCTCCACGTTGGCGATGTTCTCCACGACGTTGCGGCTGACGCCGCCGTGAATGTACTCGATCGTGCCGGCGTTGCGGCCGGTTGGAATGTAATTATCTTTTGGGAAGCCTTTGATGTCGACGAAGACGGCTCCGATGACGACGATGCCCATCCTTGGTACCTCTCTTTTTACATATGTAAAATTTCTGCTTTCATTCTATCAGAATTCGGCGGTGCTGTCATGGTATTTCTTCAATTCTATGGCTGTTTGTTTCAATTGACAAAAGCCGACATCCGTGCTAGTATGAAATTACTTCAGCAAACGCTGAACCATACAAAAGATAAAAACAGGTTCCAGATGACTTTTTACGAAAGAAAAGACAACCGGAACCTGTTTTAAACTTTACGACAAAGAAATCGCACCTCCGCTCCCGAATGTGTGAGGTGCTATTTTGTAACCTGTAAACATATTCGCCGGAAACGGATAGGTGGCTCTATCGTGTCGGCTCCCTGCCTCAGTCCAGCCTGAACACCTGCTCTAACTTCGGCTGCGCCCCGGTCACCGGATCCATCTCCAGCTCCAGAATGTCTGCCATGTACTCGTTCCACTTGTCCACAACAGGACTCTCCGCCTGGGTCTTCTCCGCGAAAGCCACGCCCTTCTCGCACTCATAGTAGCCGAAAAGCTCGTCGCCCACCGCGAAAATCGAATAATTGCAGATACCGGCAGCCTTTAAGACTTCCACCATCTCCGGCCAGATCTCATTGTGGCGGCGCACATACTCCGCCTTGCAGCCCTCTTTGATGCGGCCCTTCCATGCCATGTGTTCCATAAGATTTCCTTCCTTTCTGATTATTCACATTTGATTGCAAAAAGGCTCCCGGGGTAAACTCGGGAGCCCTGTTTTTACAATAATTACTCGAGAATGGTAGCCACACGGCCGGAACCTACGGTTCTGCCGCCCTCGCGGATAGCAAAGGTAAGACCCTGCTCCATAGCGATCGGGTGGATCAGCTCGATGGTCATCTCAACATTGTCGCCAGGCATACACATCTCAGTTCCCTCGGGAAGAGTGATCATACCGGTAACGTCAGTGGTTCTGAAATAGAACTGCGGACGATAGTTGTTGAAGAAAGGAGTGTGACGGCCGCCCTCATCCTTGGTCAGTACATAAACCTGAGCGGTGAATTTGGTGTGGCATTTCACGCTGCCGGGCTTTGCCAGAACCTGACCACGAACGATCTCGGATCTCTGTACGCCACGCAGCAGTGCGCCGATATTATCACCAGCCTGTGCGTAATCCAGCATCTTTCTGAACATCTCGATACCGGTAACAACGGTCTTTCTGGTCTCTTCCTTCACACCGACGATCTCAACTTCCTCGTTCAGCTTCAGCATACCACGCTCAACACGGCCGGTAGCAACGGTACCACGACCGGTGATGGTGAATACATCCTCAACGGGCATCAGGAACGGCTTGTCCACGTCACGCTCCGGGTTCGGAATGTAGCTGTCAACAGTGTCCATCAGCTCCATGATCTTGTCGCCCCACTCGCTGTCCGGATCCTCCAGAGCCTTCAGAGCGGAACCCTTGATGATCGGGCAATCGGTAAAGCCATACTCCTCGAGCTCCTCGGTTACTTCCATCTCAACTAACTCGATCAGCTCTTCATCATCTACCATGTCGCACTTGTTCAGGAATACGACGATATAAGGAACGCCTACCTGACGGGACAGCAGGATGTGCTCTCTGGTCTGAGCCATAACACCATCGGTAGCAGCCACAACCAGGATAGCGCCGTCCATCTGCGCAGCACCGGTGATCATGTTCTTTACATAGTCAGCGTGGCCGGGGCAGTCAACGTGTGCATAGTGACGGTTCTCGGTGGAATACTCAACGTGTGCGGTGGAAATGGTAATACCACGCTCTCTCTCTTCCGGAGCCTTATCGATTTTGTCAAACTCTGTAAAGGAATTGCCGGCAACTCTCTGGGAGAGCACCTTGGTAATTGCCGCAGTCAGAGTGGTCTTACCATGGTCTACGTGGCCGATTGTACCAATGTTGCAATGCGGCTTGCTTCTTTCAAATTTAGCCTTTGCCATTTTTTGAAATCCTCCTGAAAAATAATATAATTTTAAAAAAATTCGTGCTATGCTTGATTATACGCGATAACGGCAATATTTTCAAGCAGTTTTTAAGATTTACTTCGCCTTCGCAGCCAGAACCTTGTCAGCGATATTCTTCGGCACCGGCTCGTACTTCTCAAAGAACATGGAGTAGTTGCCGCGGCCCTGGGTCTTGGAACGTAAGTCTGTGGAATAGCCGAACATCTCCGCGAGCGGCACATAGCCTCTCACCATCTTGCCGCCGCCGATATCATCCATACCTTCGATACGACCGCGTCTGGAGTTAATGTCGCCAATGACGTCGCCCATATACTCCTCGGGCATAGTCACTTCCACTCTCATGATAGGCTCAAGCAGAACTGCGCCTGCCTTCTTTAAGGCTTCCTTGCAGCACATGGAACCCGCTACCTTGAACGCCATCTCGGAAGAGTCGACTTCGTGGTAAGAGCCGTCATAGACATCCGCCGCGATACCGATCACCGGATAGCCTCCCAGAATACCGGTATGTGTTGCTTCCTCAATACCCTTGCCGACCGCCGGGATATATTCCTTCGGAATCGCGCCGCCGACGACGGATGAGGTAAACCTGAAGGTCTCCTCGCCGTTGGGATCCATCGGTGTGAAGTGTACCTTACAGTGTCCGTACTGTCCGGAACCACCGGTCTGCTTCACATGCTTGTATTCCTGGTCAACGGCCTTCGCAATGGTTTCCTTGTAAGCAACCTGGGGAGCACCCACGTTCGCCTCTACCTTGAACTCGCGCAGCAGTCTGTCGACGATGATCTCCAGATGAAGCTCGCCCATGCCGGCGATGATGGTCTGGCCGGTCTCCGGGTTGGTATGCGCGCGGAAGGTCGGATCTTCCTCCGCTAACTTCGCTAACGCCTCGCCCATCTTGGTCTGGCCGGCCTTGGTCTTGGGCTCGATGGCCAGCTCGATTACAGGATCCGGGAACTCCATGGACTCCAGGATCACAGGATGCTGCTCATCGCAGATCGTGTCGCCGGTGGTTGTAAACTTAAAGCCTACAGCCGCCGCAATGTCGCCGGAATAAACCTTCTCCAGCTCCATTCTCTTGTTGGCGTGCATCTGGAGCAGACGCCCCACACGCTCTTTTTTATTCTTCGTGGCATTTAAAATGTAGGATCCGGAATTGATGGTACCGGAGTACACTCTGAAATAAGCCAGCTTACCGACGAAGGGATCCGTCATGATCTTGAAGGCCAGGGCCGCGAACGGCTCCTCATCGGAGGAGTGCTTCTCCACCTCATTGCCCTGCAGATCCACACCCTTGATGGCGGGGATGTCAAGCGGGGAAGGCATATACTCCAGAATCGCGTCAAGCAGCTTCTGGATGCCCTTATTCCTGTAGGCGCTGCCGCAGCATACCGGAACGGCTGTGCATTCGCACGTTGCCTTGCGCAGTACCGCTTTCAGCTTCTCATTAGAGGGTTCTTCCCCCTCCAGGTAAGCCATCATCAGATCATCATCCAGCTCGCAGATCTTCTCCACCAGCTCGGTGTGATACAGCTCAGCTTCCTCCGCCATATCCTCCGGGATATCGACGACAGAAATGTCCTCACCCTTCTCATCGTTGTAAATATAGGCTTTCATCTCGAACAAGTCAATAATGCCCTTGAACTCGTCCTCTTTGCCGATAGGCAGCTGAATGCAGATCGCATTCTTGCCCAGTCTTGTTTTAATCTGTTCCACTGCGCCGTAGAAGTTCGCACCCATGATGTCCATCTTATTGATGAACGCCATACGGGGAACATTATAGGTGTCAGCCTGTCTCCATACATTCTCGGACTGCGGTTCCACACCGCCCTTCGCGCAGAATACACCGACGGCACCGTCCAGCACGCGCAGGGAACGCTCCACCTCTACCGTAAAGTCAACGTGACCAGGAGTATCAATGATATTGATACGATGCTCGAGGGCATCCGGTATGGTCTTGCCATACGCCTGCAGAGTCCAGTGACAGGTAGTAGCGGCGGAAGTGATCGTAATACCTCTTTCCTGCTCCTGAGCCATCCAGTCCATTGTAGCAGTACCATCATGAGTATCACCGATCTTGTAATTTACACCGGTATAATAAAGTATACGCTCTGTTGCTGTCGTCTTACCCGCGTCAATATGAGCCATGATACCGATGTTACGTGTTCTCTCAAGTGGATATTCTCTTCCAGCCAAGGTACCTTCCTCCTAGTAGTTACTAAAAACGATAATGTGAAAATGCCTTGTTGGCTTCCGCCATTCTGTGCATTTCTTCTTTTCTCTTTACGGAAGCGCCTGTGTTATTGGCAGCATCCATAATCTCATTTGCGAGTCTGTCTTCCATGGTCTTCTCGCCTCTCTTACGGGAGAAAGCGGTCAGCCAGCGAAGACCAAGCGCCTGTCTTCTCTCAGGGCGCACCTCGATGGGTACCTGATAGGTAGCGCCGCCGATACGTCTCGCTTTGACCTCCAGCACCGGCATGATGTTGTTCATCGCTTCCTCGAACACCTCTAACGCCGGCTTTCCGGTCTTTGCTTCCACTTTGGCAAATGCGCCATATACAATCTTCTGGGCAACGCCCTTTTTGCCGTCGAGCATAATATTATTGATCAGCTTTGTGACGACCTTGCTGTTGTACATGGGATCCGCCAAAACGTCTCTCTTCTGAACATGTCCTTTACGTGGCACGGTTCTTCCCTCCTTATTTAATAAAATAAATCATCGGTACTCACATTGTTTCTGGCTAATTACATGATACAAGGGACCAAAAGTCAGAAATCGAATGTTTACATTCGTATTTATGACTTTGGGGACCGCAACAACATGAGGAAGGAGCAAATTTGGCTGTTCCTCAAGCCAAATTGTGCGGATTCCGAATGGTGTCATGGATTGCGGGAGCGTTCTTTGCGAAGCAATCCATGGTATCATGTCCTGATGTCACCTTGATCACTACATGTGTTCGTGCAGGTATATCCGTAAACAGGTCACAGACAAAAGCCTGTGCAGAATTACCAACACTAATTAGTTTCCGTTATGTGGTACTTAAGGCCCTGCGGCCCATAAAACCGACTGAGAAACTGCAGGAATTACTTCTTGGCAGCCTTCGGTCTCTTCGCGCCGTACTTGGAACGGGCCTGCTTTCTGTTGGCAACACCGGCCGTATCCAGGGTACCTCTGATAATGTGATATCTGGTACCGGGAAGATCCTTTACTCTGCCGCCGCGGATCAGCACTACGCTGTGCTCCTGCAGGTTGTGGCCTTCACCTGGAATGTAGCTGGTCACTTCGATGCCGTTGGAAAGACGGACTCTGGCGATCTTACGCAGCGCTGAGTTCGGCTTCTTCGGGGTCGTGGTCTTCACAGAGGTGCACACGCCGCGCTTCTGGGGAGAGCTGGAATCAATCGACTTCTTATGAAGAGAATTATAGCTCTTTAACAGAGCGGGAGCAGTAGACTTCTTGACAGTGGTCTGACGGCCCTTTCTGACTAACTGGTTAAATGTTGGCATTCCGTTTTACCTTTTTCCTTTCTGAAGATTCATCATGGGTTTCTCCATAATGTAAATAGCTGTATGCTTATTCTGTGCCGGTTTCAAAGGAAATATTCACCAGGCGCAAAATACCGCATACAGCTAATATTATACGTTTCTGAACTTTTGTTGTCAATACCAAAAATGTACGGATTTTAGTACACAGGGCTTAAACTTCCGGTTCTTCCTCGTCAGGATCCTCTTCAAAGTCATCCTCATCAGAATCGTCTGCGTCAGGCTCTTCCTCTTCAGGTTCATCCTCTTCAAATGCTTCTTCTTCGAAGTCCGCATCCTCCGCGTCGACATTCTCTGTAACGTCGTCCTCAGCGCCTTCTTCTTCCGTGATCTCCAGTTCCTCGTCTTCCTCGGTGAGCGCGATCTCATCGTCCATGGAAATCTGCTCCGCCACATCAGAGCTTAACTCAATATTGCGGTAGCGCTTCATCCCGGTACCAGCCGGAATCAGTTTACCAATGAGGACATTTTCCTTTAAGCCGATCAGCGGGTCAGTCTTGCCCTTGATGGCCGCGTCGGTCAGTACCTTGGTAGTCTCCTGGAAGGAAGCTGCGGACAGGAAGGAATTGGTAGCCAGGGCTGCTTTGGTGATACCCAGCATGACCTGCTTGCCCTCCATGGGCTGCTTGCCTTCCGCAATCAGCTGCTCGTTCATGTCCTCATAATCCAGTACGTCAATGAGACTGCCCGGCAGATACTTGGTATCGCCGCTGTTCTCGAGGCGAACCTTCTTTAACATCTGGCGCACAATCACTTCGATATGCTTATCCGCGATATCCACGCCCTGCAGACGGTAGACACGCTGTACCTCGCGGATCATATAATCCTGCACCGCGCGGATGCCTTTGATCTTTAACAGATCGTGAGGATTTACGCTTCCTTCTGTCAGCTCGTCGCCGGCCTCGATAACCTGGCCGTCTGTCACCTTGATACGGGAACCATAAGGAATGAGGTAGGTCTTTTTCTCACCGCTCTGCGGGTCGGAAACCTCAATCTCACGTTTCTTCTTTGTATCTCTGATCATAGCCACGCCGCCGATCTCCGCGATAATCGCAAGACCCTTCGGCTTTCTGGCCTCAAACAGCTCTTCCACACGGGGAAGACCCTGGGTAATATCGTCACCCGCGACACCACCGGAGTGGAAGGTTCTCATCGTCAGCTGCGTACCGGGCTCACCGATGGACTGCGCCGCGATGATGCCGACGGCCTCACCGACCTGCACCGGCTCGCCGGTTGCCATATTGGCACCGTAGCACTTCGCGCAAATGCCCACATGCGAACGGCAGGTTAAAATAGTACGGATCTTCACCGATTTCACCGGGCCGCCGTTTTTATCGACGCCCACAGAGAGGATCTTTTCCGCCCTTGCCGGGGTGATCATGTGGTTCTTCTTTACTAAAACATTGCCCTCTGCGTCACAGATATCCTCGCAGGAAACTCTGCCCATGATACGGTCCTTTAAACCCTCAATGGTTTCCCTGCCGTCCATAAAGGCCGCCACTTCCATGCCCGGAATCTCATCCCTGCCTTCGCAGCAGTCTGTCTCACGGATGATCAGCTCCTGGGAAACGTCCACCATTCGTCTGGTCAGATAACCGGAGTCCGCGGTACGCAGAGCGGTATCGGACATGCCCTTTCTGGAGCCGTGTGCCGACATGAAATATTCCAGCACGTCAAGGCCCTCACGGAAGGAGGACTTGATGGGCAGCTCGATAGTACGTCCAGTGGTATCCGCCATCAGTCCGCGCATGCCGGCCAGCTGTTTGATCTGCTGGTTGGAACCACGCGCACCGGAGTCCGCCATCATGAAAATGTGGTTGTATTTGTCCAGACCGTTGATCAGAGTGTCTGTCAGCTTTTTGTCTGTCTCGGTCCAGGTTTCCACCACCGCACGGTAGCGCTCCTCCTCCGTAATCAGACCACGTCTGTAGTTTCTGGAAATCTTCTCCACCGTATCCTGCGCTTCCGCTAACATCTGCGGCTTCTCGGCAGGCACCGTCATATCGGAAATGGATACCGTCAAAGACGCCTTGGTGGAATATTTGTATCCGATGGCCTTGATATCGTCAAGAACCTCAGCGGTTCTGGACGCGCCATGGATATTGATTACCTTCTCAATGATCTGCTTCACGCCCTTTTTATTGACCATGAAGTCGATCTCCGGCAAAAGCTCGTTGCCCGGAACGCTTCTGTCCACAAAGCCTAAATCCTGCGGAATGATCTCATTGAAAAGCAGGCGGCCTAAGGTGCAGTTGATCGTGCCCGTCATGGTCTCGCCATTGACCTCTTTGCTCACGCGCACACGGATTTTAGAGTGCAGAGTGATGACATCATTCTCATAAGCCAGGATGGCTTCATTTAAGCTCTTGAAGAATTTGCCCTCGCCCTTCACGCCGTCTCTCTCCTGGGTCAGGTAGTAAATGCCCAGCACCATATCCTGGTAAGGCACCGCCACCGGACCGCCATCGGAAGGCTTTAAGAGGTTATTGGGAGAAAGCAGCAAAAACCGGCACTCCGCCTGCGCTTCCACACTTAAAGGAAGGTGAACAGCCATCTGGTCGCCGTCGAAGTCCGCGTTGAACGCTGTACAGACGAGCGGGTTTAACTTAATGGCCTTACCCTCCACCAGGATAGGCTCAAATGCCTGGATGCCAAGTCTGTGCAGAGTAGGAGCACGGTTTAACATCACCGGATGCTCCTTGATGACGTCCTCTAAGACATCC
>JAJPXG010000147.1 GCA_021205565.1 Lachnospiraceae bacterium
ATTCCTATTAGTCGCAATTATAGGTAAAATAATTACGGCAAATGCAGTCGAAACAGACGCAATCCTAGCTGAGGAAGTAAGAGATTGGTCTCAGATAACAGAACTTATTCAAGATAGTTGGGATGAATCTTATTATAGTGAAGTTACCGTAGACATAAGCTCCAATGAAGTGAAAAGGGATGGAAAATCTATATCATTGCAAAAAGAATTTGGAATATTAAAAGCAGAAGAAAAACAGGTGTGTTCGTCGGCTAAATCTGTTGAAGAGTTTTTTTCAGAAACAGATGGATATGAGATATATTTTGATAATGAGGGGGTCGCTCACGTCTCAGAACCATATCAAACTTGTCGGCTGTATGTTTATGCTGATCAGATATCTGAAGATTACGGAGCAAAAAAAGTTCTGCACTTAAGCGAATTTGGTGAATATATTTTTCAGTTTGATTCAGAATGTAAAACGCAAACAGCATACTCAAAATTATGCAGATTGTATGGAGCCGATAATTGTTTCTTGGATAAAATAATTTCTGCTACAGTATTTGATGATATAGAAAAAAACAGTACGCAAGTAGCAAGTAGCAGTACATATTCTTCTTGGGGAATTAAATATATGGGACTTAATAAATTGAAAGAGTCTGTTCAAGATTTTATATTAGCAAAGGACAGCGTTACGGTTGCTGTAATTGATACTGGAATTAATGCCGGCAGTAATTATTTCTCTGGCAGAAATATTTCAGGATATAATTTCACGTCAAGTAATCAAAACGATTATTATGACGAATATAATCATGGAACATTTGTAGCTGGAATCATAGCCGAAGCAACACCACCCAATGTTCAAATCTTAGCATTGCGTATTTTTGACGCAATGGGAAAAACATCGACATTAACTGTAAATTCAGCTTTACAGTACGCAAATCAACAAGATGTTGATGTCATCAACATGAGTTTCGGAGCAGCTCGACCAAATGAGGAAAAATATACAGAATATACTGAGAGCATAAAAAAACTATACGACAAAGGGATTCCCATGATTGCTGCAGTAGGAAATGAGAATTCATATGTCTATTATCCAGCATCAATGCCTGAAACAATTGCTGTTTCATGGTTGAATGAGAATGGAGAAATAAACTTTCTTTCGAATCATGGCATTGAAGTAGACTTTACAGCTCCTGGGGATGAAATTAAAGGTTCAAGCAATACAGGAGAAACAGTTATGATGTGTGGCTCATCTGCAGCAGCGCCTCATGTTTCTGCGGCTGTAGCAATGATTAAATTATTATATCCTGATTACTCATGCGAACAAGTAAAATGTGAATTACAAAAGTACGCATACGACTTAGGAGAAAAAGGGAAAGATAATTATTATGGATACGGTGTGATTAAATTCGGTTCATATTTTTTTGATAACGCGAAATATAAACTAAAAGATGTTTCTTATAATGCATGGTACACTGAAGCTGTAAAATATGTTTATGAAAACAACATTATGTGCGGGACTGGCAATGGGAAATTTGAACCTTATACTGCAATGACACGGGCTATGGCAGTTCAAATACTATATAATTATGAAAATACGCCGTCAGTTAGTGGTTCAGCAAAGTTTTCTGACGTAAAAAAGGGAAAGTGGTATTATAACGCAATTCAATGGGCAACAACAAAAGGGATCGTTTTAGGAGTTGGAGATGGAAGATTTGAGCCGAATAGGGCTATAACACGCGAAGAATTTGTACAAATCCTTTATAATTATGCAAATCAGCCTGAAGTGAAAGGCACAATAGATTTTCCAGACGCTGACGCAGTTTCAAAATGGGCTGTCAGTGCAATGACATGGGCCGTCCAAAACGATCTTATTAGTGGTACATTAGAAAACAATATAGTCATATTAGCCCCAAAAGGGTATGCGTTACGCGCACAAGCAGCTATTATACTTATGAAATACTACAAAGCTATATAATAATATAATTACTTTGTAGCTTTTTCTAAAAAACTGAACTCAGGTTAAATTATAGCTTAAACAAGGGAGCGAAGCTTAGGCGGAGGCTTATAAGGAAGTAAATGAAATTTCCGGTGAAACCGGCGTGGCAGAAGTCACGCCGGTTTTTCTGTGATTGCAAGCGGCTCTGGCTTGGAAAGTGGGATACGGATTTTCCCCACATAGGGTGAAGTAGACTTCAATCGTTACATGCTTTTTTTCACCGATTTTCTCCGGGCTGTGAATTTCGATTCTCTCAATCAGTTCATTTACTGTGGCGGCGTCAAGCTCCTGCAAGTCGGAATACCGGTCTGCAAGCTGTAGGAAACGTCCCACATCGGCAATCTGTCCGGTTTCATTCTCAATCTCCCGTGCCAGCACACTAGCAAGCTGCTGGATTTCTGCCTGTTCTGTTTCATATTGTGCTGAAAGTTTCTGGAAACGAGTATCGCTCAATTTACCTAACACAGAATCTTCATAGAGCCTCTGAATGATTTTATCCAATTGTCCGCTGTCAGTATCTTTGCGATCTGCATAGACCTTTTTCCTGCAATGCAAAGATCAAATATACACCGTACCACCTTTACAGCTTTTTCGTCTACGATCCAACGCTTTTTGGTCTCTGAGTCTTTGATGTATCCATAAGGCGGATTGCTGGCAAGGTGTTTCCCAGACTCCCCACGCATTTTGACGATAGCCCGGATTTTCTTACTGGTGCCCTTGGCGTAATAGTTGTTAAATACATTCTTGAATACGGCAAAATCATTTTCTCCCTTGTCGCTGTCCATATCGTCATTGATGGCGATAAATCGGATGTCATAAGCCGAAAAAATGAAGTCCTGCAGACGCCCCATGTAGGAGTATTCCCGGCCAAGGCGGCTTAAGTCCTTGACGATCAGGGTGGAAGCTCTGCAATATGTTATCTGGCTGCTGGTTCATAAGTAGTTCCTTTTCTCCCGTGTATCGGGATTACAGCCAGATAAACGGTTGCCCTGATTATAACGTGCTTTTCCTGATTTTGCAGTACCTTTCACTCTCTATCCTCCAAATTTCTTGTCATAATACGGCGCAGCTTATTTACAATGCTTTCCGAACCCTCTTCCGTAAAATGGGGAATTACATGGTAGACAGTATTACCTTCTACGGCAATATGCCCCTCTGTGTCAAGTTCAAATTCAAAGGCTCCATCTTTAAAATACTGTATCATACGTTCCGCCGTTTCCGGCTTCAAATGTTGTGTTGCTTTGTACAAATCTTTTCCCTCGCTCATTCCGCCTGCTCTCCTTTACCCTGCGTTATTATGATATTCAGCGTGATAATCGCCGGTCTGCCAAATCCCTGCTTGCACCGCATAATCAAACCATAACGCTCCAATTCCTGAAAAGCGCGGGTTGCAACCTGACGGCTCCTGTGCAGTTTTTCTTCGCTTCCTCCAGAGTGAAGTAGAGGCGTATCGTTCCGTCCGGTTCTATGTAGCCGTTTTCTTTGGAAATACCCGCCCGGTCAAACAGCAGGGCATACAGTATCTTTGCGTCGTTGGATAAATCCAGTGGAACCCAAAACCGGGAAAGCGGGAGATAGGCTGGTATCTCCGTGTCTGTTTTGCTGGCATTTTTCTGCTTTCGGTGAACCTTTGCCGCACAGGGTTTACAATATTTCGCCCGATTAGAGCCGGTAAGAAATGGCTGGCTGCAGACCGTACATCGTTTCATATCCTTCTGGAACAACAGCACTGTTTCCAGCGGCTTGTCCAATAGCAGCACAGCAATCCGGAACCATTTGCACAGCAGGGAACAGGAAATGCTCTGCACGCAGATACATTTCTCTCCATCGTCCAACGCGATACAATTACCGTTGTCATAGTTGCAGCATTCATATACCAGCTTTCTTGCCCAGCGGTACTGCTGGTAGTCCATGACAGGTATCTTATTTTGAATATGTATACCTTCTTCCTAACAGTCAAAAATATCCCCTCATTATACATTTCATTTTGGAGTAAAAGTTGGTGGTCTAAGACAAATTTAAGTTAAAATATATTCAAACAGAGAGGCTGCTGTGACTTTTCAGACACAAACAGCCTCTCTGGCGGATCACTTATTGAATTTGCACCCAACGCTCCGAACACTCGCAATATAATCAGGGATATCCGGCTTGACTTTCAGTTTTGGTTTGATACGGCTCATCAGATTGTAGATGGCTTTTGGTATTATGATTTCATTATCACATCCCCACACACGCTCTGAAATCACCTCAAATGTGATTGCCCGCCTGCGGTTGGAAATTAAAAGATGAAATGCGTCAAATTCTCTGACTGTCAAATCAATTTCCTTTCCACGGACAAGCACTGTTCTTTCTTCCAAACAGAAATATAAATCGTCTACCCTAATTTCAGTAAGAGACGGGATTGCGCCTGACCACGCCTTTTGACTTACAGGAACGGCACACATGGAGTGAACGGGCAAAGAAGATTGCTTTTTTCTTTCCAAAACATATTTTGTTAATTCATTTTTCTGGGTTTCTTCCAGCAGGATAAACAGTTTTTCTCCAATCTGCCATCCGGTTTCGGATATGTCCAATACTGCTAATTTCCCATAACATCACCTCCAAAGCCGCCATTATTATTACATCTATAAGCTAGCTTTCAAAATATTCAGCACCTCATCGCGGGTCAGCACCTTATAGCCGCCCTCCATAATAAGTGTTCCGTCTGCAATGCCTCCAAGCATTTCTTCTGTTGCTCCCAGTTCACCAAGATTCATCACCAGCCCCAGTTCCTTCATCCAGCCTTCCATGCAGGAAAGGCCTTCTTCGGCAATCTGTTCATCGGATTTTCCGCCCGCGTCAACTTCCCACACGTTCACTGCGAAACGGCGAAACTTGTCAAGACCATAGGGCATGATATACCGATAATAAGGCAGAGACACCGCAGAAAGCGTCATTCCATGAGTCGCATCCGTGTATGCGCCTACGGACTGCCCAAACATATGAACCATCCAGTCTGTACTTTTTCCTCTGGAAACAAGGGTATTCAGCGCCCAGGTTGCCGCCCACATGATATTGGACCTGGCCTCATAATCCTCCGGATTCCGAATGGCGATTCGGGAGCTGTGGATCACCGATTTCATCAACGCCTCACTGATATAGTCGCTGGTATTGTCATCTTCGCCGGAAAAATACTGCTCACAAATGTGGTTGAAAATATCGTAGATACCCGCCGTCATCTGCTGCCTCGGCAGGGTAAATGTAAATTTGGGGTTCAGGATTGCAAACTTCGGTATCACCTGATCCCCAAATACATGACCGATTTTCAGCTTTTGGTCATGATTGGTAATGACTGCGCCGCCGTTCATTTCGCTGCCGGTTCCCACCATTGTCAGCACACAGCCAACAGGGACGATCTCACAGTCCGGTTCTTCAAAACGGATGTAATACTTTTCCCAGGGATCTTCCGCGCAGTGAACAGACACGGAAACCGCCTTGGCATAGTCGCAGCAGGAGCCGCCGCCTACCGCCAGCAGAAAATCCACATGGTTCTGTCTGGCAATCTGAACGCCCTCCCTCAGTTTCTCTACCGTAGGATTCGGCATTACGCCGCCATCTTCAATAACTATCTTGCCATTCGCCTTTAACAACTCCATGACCTGATCATAAATTCCATTTTTCTTGATGGAGCCGCCGCCGTAAATCAACTGAACGGTTTTCCCATATTTCGGAAGCTCCTTGTTCAAAGAACAAAGGGAATCTTCTCCAAAATAAAGCTTCGTTGGATTGGAATACTCAAAATTTCCTAACATGATTTTTCCTCCTTAATCCTGGTAAATCTCTTTTGCCATCCGAAACGCTGCCCATGCTTTCGGCCATCCTGCATAAAAGGCAGCATGTGTCAGAATTTCTGCCATTTCCTCTTTGGTGACGCCGTTCTTTTTTGCTTCTCCGATATGGAAAGCAAGAGAGCTGTCAAGCACGCCGCTTGCCATAAGCGCTGTTACCGTGACAATGCTTCTATCTCTTGCAGAGAGCTTATCCTCTCGCGACCAAACTTCTCCAAACAGCACATCATCATTCAGTTCCGCAAATTTTGGTGCGAAATCACCTAATGCATCTTTGCCCGCTGTTACCTTTTTCATGGTCTGCCTCCTTACTTTAATCTGCTGTATTCCTGGTCATCCATCGGTTCCAGCCATTCATTGGAACTTCCTTCTGTCGGAACCTCCACCGCCAAATGAGAAAACCAACTATCAGGCGCTGCACCATGCCAATGTTTCACTTCCGGCGGAATATTGATGACATCACCGGCCTTCATCTCCTGAGCGGGCTTGCCCCATTCCTGATAATATCCGCGTCCGGCAGTACAGAGCAAAATCTGTCCGCCTTTGTGATGAATATGCCAGTTATTCCGGCATCCCGGCTCAAAGGTTACATTGGCGATTCCAACCCTTTCAGTGGTCAGCATGGACAGATAGCTCTGTCCGATAAAATACTGTGCATAGGTATCATTTTTCTCCCCCAATGGGAAGATTTGCTGAAATTCGTTTTTATTCATAATTTTTGTGCTCCTTAGATATTTTGCTACTTCTTTCCCCAGTTCTTTCCAAATCCAGCCTGTTCCGACTCCACATACCCCCGATGTCCATATACGGTGCATTGCTCCAGAGCTGCTTCCAGTTCGCTGAATTCCTTATCCGTCAGGCTGACATCCCATCCTTTCAGATTTTCCAGAATCCTATCCTGATTTTTAGAGCCTGGGATTGGAACCACATTAGGATATTTATGGAGCATCCATGCAAGAGAAATCTGTGCGTTGGTGGCTTTCTTCTTTTCAGAAAATTTGGCAAGGACATTTAATATCGGCTGGTTAGCCACAATATTCTCTCTTGAAAGCTGAGGTACAAATTTCCGCACGTCATCACCCTCAAACTTTGTCTGTGCAGTTACTTTACCGGAAAGAAAACCACTGGCAGTTGGTGAAAATGGAACAACACCGATTCCATGCTTCATGCAGTATGGAAAAATATCCTTCTCACAGTCCCGCTCCATCATGTTGTAGAGGTTCTGTACCGCTGATATTGGAGTAACAAAATGTGCTTTTTCAATGGTGTCCACGGAAACCTGTGACAGACCCCAACCTCTGATCAGACCATCTTTAACCAGCTTTCCCATCACTTCTGCAACTTCCTCAACTGGCACCAGCTCATTGACACGATGCAGATAATAGAGATCCACATAATCTGTCCTCAGATTCTTCATGGATGCTTCCAGATGGCATCGAATCTCCTGCTCTAACCCTTTACCTCCGGATGTCCGAGCCTTCGGCAAATGAAACTTTGTTGCCAGTACGATCTGCTTACGGAATGCCTCAACTGCTTTTCCCACAAGCTGCTCATTATGTCCGGCATAAAACATCTCCTGCCCATAGCTTTCTGCTGTATCAAAAAATCTGCACCCAAAATCATAAGCCTTTTGAATTGCCTGAATACTGTAATTTTCTTCCGGTACTGCCCCATATCCGTGAGAAAACCCCATACATCCCATACCAATTGAAGAAACTTCTAATGTTCCGATTTTTCGTGTTTTCATTTTTACTTCTCCTCTTTACTTTCACATTTACCGAAATTTACCAAACAAAATGCGTTTAACCCCTTAATAACCGATTTCCTTCAGCCAGTTCTGTATCGTTTCCTGTGACTGCGGTATATCATCACGGTACACCCCCAGCACATTGCTTTCAATCTGACTGTCCGGAAGCACGGCAGAAATGTCCTTTACACTGGATGCAAGCCCTCCTGTCCCATGAGAGCAGAACAGCACAATCTCCTGCCGCTAAGATCATTTTCCTCCAAGAAGGAAAAAACAGCCATTGGAGCGCTGTACCACCAGTTCGGATATTCTTCTGTCAAGTATGGACTAAAAAAAATTTATTTTTTTCGCTTTTATTATATCCTCAAATCCCACAGTAGGGAATTGCATAAATAGTTATGCAGTTGCAACCTAAAGGTTATTGCCATCAAGAAGCAATTACTTTCCTCAAACTTATCTTACCTTTACCATTGCTGAATGTCTAATACTTATTCTGACTTCTTTTCCATGCTTAAAAAGCATATTTTAAATATTCACTTGATAAGAACCTTTCTCCCATTACTGCTATCTGCTTGCTTCCAGTTTTCTTGCAAAATCCCTGTATATTTCATCATCTGCCCACTTTGCATAATCTTTAATGTCGATCAGCTCTTTCAAGTCGTAGATTTTGACACGCATCATCTGTTCTATCTTTTCCGGGCTGTACTCTCCCCATTCTGTCAGTTTCGCCGTCAACTTCTCACGGATTTCTTCCTGCAGGCTCTGCGGCATTACTGAAATATAGTAAGGCGGCACATACGGCACGTCCTTCTGCAATACTGCATCTTCATATTTGTAGCTTTTCTCAAAGTCAAGTATAAACCCCCGTATCAGGATTTTTGCCTCACTCTGCTTTTCCTCACTGATTAACCCTGTCAGTCCGTCAAAGAAACGAACCAACTCCCTCTTTGTAAAGCCCATCTTTATATACTCCTGTCTAATGTCAAAAGCAGGACTGTATCAGCGGTATGCAAACGGATCTTTCGTTTTCAGAGCCAATATAGTCCTGCCTAAAACCTATATTTTATTTTGTTAAAGTCATGCTGTTTGTGGAATGTCCCTCAAACTTCCAGACTATCTCAATCCTGTCCCCTGGATAGACAATGACCTTCTCTATCAGCTTTTCTTTCATATCCTCTGTCAGTTCCTTCTCTTCCAGAAATGCCATAGCCTGGTCTGCTTTCCGTTGGGAGCCTTCCTGTTCGGCTTCCTCTTCTTCCTGTGCCTGCCGGAGCGCCGCAAGTTCTTCTTCCATCTTCTCCATATCGGCATCGTACTGTTTCTTCTCATTCAGGAAGAACTCTCTTTCCAGTTTTCCGTCAGCGTATTTATCGTACAGTGCAATCCAGCTTTTTTGTGCCGCCTCAATCGAGCGCATTGTGGCATTGATCCTGTCACTGACGGATAAAGGGGAATTTCTCTTTATGACCTGCCTTGACAGCTTATCACGGTCAAGAAATATCTCCGCCTCCCTTTTGACGGACGCAAGCACCGCCATATCCGCATCATGCTTGTTTATCTCAATGTCCCTGCAATCGGAATCGGTCTTGAATGACCGCTGTTTGCAGAAGATGGTGCCGTAGTGGGCATTGAACAACGCCCTGCCACAGCAGCCGCAGTAATAGATATTCTTCATTTTCCTGCTTTCCGCCGCTTTCTGCTGTTTCAGGGAGGATACCGCCCTGATGTACTGCGGATAAGTGATGACAGGCTCATGGGTGTTTTCCACCCTTACCCATTCCTCTTTAGGGCGGCTTACCTGCTTTCCCCCGACTGAATCCAGCTTTGTCTTTAGCTGCACCATTGTCCCGGTATATTTTTCGTCCCGTATGATGGCTTCTATCTTTCCTGCCGTCCAGTAACAAGGCTTTCCCCTGTTTTTCCACTGCCTTGTGTCCCCTCTGGAACGGTACAGTTCTGACGGGCAGGGTATTCCCCTGTCATTCAGCGCCTTTGCTATCAGTGTCGTTCCGGTTCCGGCTATCTTCATGTCAAAGATTTCCTTTACAACCGCCGCTTCTTCCGGTTCTATGACCAGCTTGTGCTTATCTTCCTCCGATTTCCGGTAGCCGTACAGGGCGCAGTTTGAATTGTACTGCCCCTGCTCCGCCATGCGCTGCCATGCAATCCGCTGTTTCCTTGACATCTCCCTGCTGTAATAGTCATAGATCAGGTTCTTGAACGCCACGTCCAGACCTCCAGTTGTGCCGTCCGTAAGCTCCGCACTGTCGTAGTTGTCATTTACGGAAATGAACCGCACCCCCATAAAAGGGAATAGCTGTTCCAGATAATTCCCCAGTTCCACATAGTCCCTGCCGAACCTTGAGAAGTCCTTCACGATGATGCAGTTGACTTTCCCCTTTTTGGCAAGCTCTATCATTTCCGTGAACTGCGGTCTGTTGTCAAAGTGAGTGCCGGAAAAGCCGTCATCACATTTCTCTATGACCTTGCAGCCGTCAAATTCTTTCCTGTTTTTGATGTAGTCATAAAGCAATTCCCTCTGCGTCGTGATGCTCCCGCTTTCCTTTTTGAAGGGATTGCCGGAAACATCATCATCTTCAATGGAAAGGCGGATATAAAGGCAGATTACATATTCTTGTTTCGCCGCTATACTGTCCGCTGCATACATGCAATCTCCTCCTTCCTGCTCTCCGCCAGTTCCACAAATGCTTTCAGTTCATCGTCAGAGGCATATTCTATCTCAATCCTGCCCTCCCCGAAGAAAACAATGCGGCTGATCAGCGCATGAACCATTTCTGATGTAAGTTCCTCAAAGCCTGCATACTGCCCCATGATTTTTGCGAAATCCTGACCGCCTGCATATTCCGTCTCATAAGTGGTCTGCATTGCCGCCAGTTCGGAAAGTTTCTGTGCGAGGTTTTCCGCTTCCTTAACATATTTCTGCTTTGCAAACAGGTAATCCCTCTCATTTAACAGTCCGTCCGCATAATCGTTGTAAAGGCTGCTGTTCATGGACTGCGCACGTTCCAGCCTGTTCCTTGTGTCCGTTATCTGCCGCCTGTAATCTGCTTTTATCTGTTTTGCCTGCGCCGTCCTGTTCAGCTTTTGCAGGACTTCCTTTGTGTCGAGGAACAGATTCATGTGCATACGCAGGGCGGCTTCTACCGCTTCCTCCAAGTCCTGCATTTTGATTTTCTTCTTTTTACAGAACTGTTCGCCATAGGATTCAGAATTGGGACAGGTATAGTCATAATAAACTTTAGCAATCCCGCTTCTGTTATCCACTCTCCGATAAAATTTCAGTCTCCCGCCACAATCACCGCAAAATAAAATATGGTCAAACTTGTTTTCCTTTTTCTCTACATTGTCATATTTGCCACGGCTTGCAATTACTTTCTGCTTTCTTTCCTCCACAAGTTCCTGCACCCTGTCGAAAAGCTCACGGCTCAGGATTGGTTCATGGGTTCCTTCCACATAAATGCGCCCCGACTTCTGCGGCTTGTGTTTCCGTATGCCCATATACATGGCTTCTTTCTGTATTCCCTGCTCCATATCGCCAATGTAGACCGGGTTGACAATCATTGCGGCGATTGTGCCGTCATTCCAGAGGCTTTCAGCATACCGCTTATTTTTTGTCAGCCCCTTTTCATATTTGTAGCGCATCGGGGAGGCAACCCCTTCCTCATTCAGCATTTTTGCAATGCTGGCATTTCCCATGCCCCGTGCCTTGCACTCAAATATCCTTACCACAATGCCGCTCACTTCCCTGTCAACAATGAGCTGGTTCTTATCCTCCGGGCTTTTCATATATCCGTATGCCGCCCTGCACCCTATGAACTTCCCCTGCCGCTGTTTGATGTCAATGGCGGTGGAAATCTTCTTTGACATATCCTTCGCATATGCCTCATTGATAAGGTTTTTCAACGGTACAATCAGACCGTCCTCTGCCGTGTTCGGATTGATGCTGTCATAACCGTCCGTGACTGCGATGAAGCGAACCCCGAAGAACGGGAATATCTTTTCGAGGTAGTCCCCGGCTTCCAGATAGTTCCTGCCAAGCCTTGAAAGATCCTTTACCACGATGCAGTCAATCTCTCCTGCCCGCATGTCTGCAACCATCCTCATAAACTCCGGTCTGTCAAAGCGTGTGCCTGACACACCGTTGTCTATGTACTCCGCCGTCTGTCTGAGGTATGGCTTGCTTTCCACATAATTCCTTACTAATGATAACTGATTCTCAATGGTGTCACAGTCAGGATTCTTGCTGTCCTCCACGGACAGCCTTGCATATACCGCTGTCCGGTACAGCTTCATTTCCGTTTTTGCCTGCGCCGCCGCATCCTGAGTACCGGAGGCGGAGGGCTTTCTGCTTTTCCTTGCCATTTATACCGCCTCCTTTTCATGGGACTCGCCGTATGCAGCCACATATTTGCTGCACCTTGCAAATTCATCTTCAAAGTTGTATGTGACCTCTATCCTGTCTGCACTGTAGACGATGACACGCTTTATCATCACTGCCGCCGCATTGCGGTCTAAGGACTGGATATTGCGGTGCTGCTTAAAGTCCTTTATCCATTCGTGCATACTGCTCTTGTTTTCCAGTATCAGCTTCATTTCCCGCTCATAAGAGCCGACTGCCGTTTCCGCCTCCCCGATCCTGCGGTCATACTCTGCCTTTAGCTGCAAGTATTCCTTTTTGGATATGATGCCGTCCTTTAAGTCCTCATACAGATTCAGCTTTCTTTTTTCCGCCTTTTCCAGTTCCGCACGTTTCCTTACGATGCGTTCATCAAACTTTGCCACATCCGCCTTCAGCTTCGGCGCTTTCTCTATGACCTGCATTGCCGCCTCAAGCGTCAGCACATTTTCTATATGCATCTGTAACAGATAAAGGACGGAATCGGTCAGGTCAGCTTCCGAAATCCTGTGCGGCGAGCATGAGGTTTTGTCCTTTTTGTTGCCGGAGCAGACATAATACACATATTTTTTCCCGCCTGCCGGAACAGTCTTTCTTACCATAGGCTCCATACAGTCCCCGCAGTAAAGCATCCCTGCCAGCGGGAACAGCGCCTCCCTGTCCGGAGAAATCCTTGTGTCCTGCTTTAAAAGCTCCTGCACCAGTTCAAAGTCTTTCCTTGAAATGACTGGCTCATGGGTGTTTTCCACCTTTATCCATTCCTCTTCCGGCTTCGTTACCCGTGTCTTGACCTTGTAGTTCGGCGTCGTCTGCTTTCCCTGCGTAAGCACCCCGGTGTAGACCTCATTTTTGAGGATTCTAAGCACCGCATTATAACTCCATTTTGCCTGCGCCCCTTTTTTGAATGTCGTCTCAAGATTGATGCCTATGCTCTTTTTGTACTCCATCGGGGAAAGGATGCCGTCATTGTTCAGCCTGTCAGCGATTGCCTGCTGGTTTAAGCCGCACAGCTTCATCGCAAAAATGTCCCTCACGACGCCTGCCGCATATTCATCAATGACAAGCCTGTTTTTGTCCTTTTCGTCCTTTAGGTATCCATACACGGCAAATGCGCCGATGTACTCGCCCTTTTTGCGTTTCATTTCCAGATGGCTTCTGATCTTAATGGATATGTCCCTGCAGTATGCGTCGTTTATGAGGTTCTTGAACGGGACCACCATGTCGCTGCCATAGCCGCCTGCCGCCGCCATGCTGTCGTAATTGTCCGTAATGGCGATGAAACGCACACCGAGCATCGGGAATATCTTTTCAATATAACGCCCCGCCTCTATATAGTTCCTGCCGAAACGGGATAAATCCTTTACAATAACGCAGTTGACCGTCCCTTTCCGTATGTCCTCCAACATGCGCTGGAAGTCGGGGCGGTCAAAATTAACGCCGCTGTAACCGTCGTCCGCATACACGGAATGTGCCTTGATTTCAGTGTGGGATTTCAGAAAGTCCATGATTAAGGCTTTCTGGTTTGATATGCTGTTGCTTACGAGCCTGCTGCCCTCCGCAACGTCGCCATCCTCCCTTGATAACCTAAGATAGATGGCTGCATGGTATATGATAGAATTGATGTTTTCCATCTGCAACACTCCTTTTCCTTGATTTCAATTAAGACAGCCCTATCTTAATGAACCTAAGACTCAGAGTTTGCACATGATTTAGTTTTCCTATTGAGTCCTAGATTAACATAAATTCCGTTTTTTTTCCACACTTTTTTGAAAAATTTTTATACTGACATCACAAGCTCCTCAAAGCGCTCATTCAGGGAAACGCCGTTCCCGCTGTAGCTTGACTTGACAATGACATTTCCCACACGGAAACAGTAAGGGTTTTTTACCTGCCGGATAAACTCCCTGCGCTTTTCCTGCTGTGAAAGCCCTTCTTCTATTTTTATCTGCCGAATATCAACAACATCTTCCGGTCTTACCGTCCGAATGTCCACTGACTGCAATTCCTCAAATGACATCACATTCCTCCTTCCGAAAAATCATGCTGCCTGCATAAAGCACACAGCTATGTAAAAAGCCGGAGGTTTCCCGGCTCAGCACTGTTTTTCATTAGGTATGCCTGCCTGCACTTCATTTTGTCATGCTATGGGCGCTGCTATCTCGATTTTTTGATCCTTTCGCCCTGCTTTTGCGGAATGTAACCGCCAGCAGCACGCTGTTTTAACCCTTCGCAGTAGTTTTCAAATTCCTGTTCCTTCTTTTTTGCATCCGTTTCAGGTTCCAACTGGTCCTTGTTTCCCACCCGTGCGTAAATCGCAGCCTTCATCTGCAATCCTCCGTTCTGCAATTTATTTGAACAACATACTCTGCCCGTTACAGACAGATATGTAAAAGCCGGACGTCTGCCCGGCTCCCAAAAAGATATGGTATTATTGTCCTTTCCTTAATTATATCTGTCAAACACTCCCACCTGCACCTGTACGCCCTCCGTGATCCTGCCGAGCGTTTCTTCATCGACCTTTCCCATGTGTTCTATGATACGGTCAAAGTTCAGTGCTGTTACCTGTTCGCACAGTGCGATGCTGTGCTGGTCCAGCCCCTCCGTCTTATACGACGATATGAATACATGCGTGGGCAGGTTCCGTTTCTTATAGATTTTAGTGGACAGCGGAACTACCGTTAAGACAGTGCTGTGCCTGTTTGCCATGTTGTTGCTGACTACCACCACCGGGCGCATACCGCCCTGCATACTTCCCTGATACTGTACGCCCAAATCGGCATACAGAATGTCGCCTCTCCTTATCTTCATCAGCAGCCCTTACCCCCGCCCCATACTGGTCTTTCCTTATCGGCGGGACACTTTGTTGTGTCGTACATATGGTACTGCATGGTAGAAAGCTCAAAAAAGCCGACACCGATGTTTGCGGCATCATGCATAAATTCCTCCAGATCGGACTCGTCCGCTGTTATGTCAGCCATATTTTCCACGACAACCGTATCATACTGCCCGCTGATCAGGCGTGCAATCAGCATATTCACCGCATCACGGTCAATGTCACGGTTCGGTCCCTTGTTGACGATAGTTTCATTCATCAGCGCTATCCCTGCCACGCTGCACTTCTGGCGGTTTGCCTGAATGATCTGGCGGATATTGCTTTCCGACTTGTTGGAGTTCATAAACATAATTGCCGGATGCGCCAATACACCGACAGCAACACTTTTCACATTACTGCACATGATAATCACCTGTTCTTTCTTCTATTTTCATTGACTGAAACAAAAGAGAAGTTTTTGCCGGCATTATCCTCTCATACAGGAGAGCCTTGTCTGCTGTTATCTGGTAACTGCAAGGCTCGCCTGTATCAGAGGATAACGTGGCGTTTCCGCCACATTACCCCTCTGTTCAATCTGAAAATATCAAACTGGCTCTCGCCTGTCCCCGAACCGGGTAACATACACTGGGACGGCAATCCCACGCTGCGCCTCCGCCATGCCCAACCAGACGGAATCCACAGGCAGCCAATCCCGAAAAATGCTTTTTGCTGAAATTCCGGCGCTGTTTTACCTCATTATCTCTGACTGCCATGCCAGTAGGCACAATCCTCTGCTCCATACCTTCACGGGCAACAATGTTATCCATTGCAGGCACATCTTCGCACGAAATGGGATTCTGCCACCCCTTTATCCCTGCAAAAGCATAGACGGATAAAAAGGCGAAAATAAAATCAGGTGTATGCGTGTCCTATTGAATTGTTTTGGCTTTTTCAAGCCTGCAACTATCATAATGGAAAAGGAATTATTTTCAGAGTGCCAGAATCCACTATTTTTAATATTTATAGCTGATTTAAGCCACTTTGGTAATTCAGCAGGCATAGATACATGAAAGACAGCCTGAAACCAGACTTCCGGTTCCAGACTGTCTTTCTTTTTCCTTCATTTCATGTTTTACAACAGCTTGTCCATTCCTTCTGCCATTTCCTGCAGCATATGTAATAAATATTTCTTCTGCTTATCACTCCTGCCTTTTAAAATGCTGCTAATCTGTTCCAGTTCCGGCATTTCTGACTGTTCATACAACAAAAAGGACAATGGCACCTGAAGCGCATCCGCAAGCCTTAAAAAGTTTTCTAATGACATGCTTCTCTGCCCCGCCTCAATCCTCTTTATGGAATCCACCGACAAATCCGCAAGCTCTGCAAGTTTCATCTGTGTTAATTTCTGCTTTTTCCGGTATAATTTCAAGTTGTCTGCAATAATATATCTTATATCCTTCATTCTCTGATTCTCCATTCATAATATTTTTTGAAATGAAGAACCAGACGGCGGTCCCCGGATACATAGTAAGCGCTCAATTCTTGGGCAGATAGACATTTGCCTATTTCAAGCTCATAATGA
>JAJPXG010000039.1:0-4751 GCA_021205565.1 Lachnospiraceae bacterium
CCAATTGCCATGAAATATTTGATATTGGTGAAAACATCTTGAAATACAAGCCCCCATGGCTGATACTGAAAAAGAATATTTCCAGTAAGTCCCGCAACTAGAAACACTGACAGAGAGAATACACATACGGCAGTATCTTTTTTAAAGTGATAGCTTTTCCCATCTATGAATGTAAATAATATAAGCGGAATAAAGAGCAAAGAATAAACTTCATCAATCAGTTTAAATGCAACAAACACTTCCTCCAAAGGACTTTGAAAGGTAAAAAGATACAGCCAAAATATAAAAAAGAAAGACTTAGCATTTAACGCATGATCAACTACTACCATTCTTCCAGATTTATTTTTTTCCATCATATATTTCGTATATCTTCTCATAATATGAACCAGTTGAATTATAACCAATCTCTTTACAGTTACAGCTATAAAAGTCTGTCAATTCTCTGTCTCCCCAGAGTCTTTGAATGTTCTTCTTCAATTCTGCCTTATTCCCACTCTCAAACAATTCCCCGGTTCTGCCGACGTCAATCAGTTCGGGAATACCTCCGATATCCGCCCCCAGTACAGGCGTTCCGTACATCTGGCTTTCCATCACAGAGAACGGACAGTTTTCATACCATTCCGACGGATAGATACTGAACCTGGCTTCTCTGATGAGCCTTTCAAGCGCTTCCCCTGTCTGGAATCCAACATTTCTGATATTCTTCACGCCTTTTATATCGTCTTCCAAAGGGCCAGTCCCAGCAAAAATAAACTGTACGTCCGGCAATTCTCTGCACACAGAAATCAGAGTTTTAATACCTTTCTCCTCTGAGAAACGACCGAAGTACAGTACATAATCTTTCTTGACCGTTTCCTTCCGCTCAACAGCATCTATGAAATTAAGCAGCACCACCGTTTTTGTCTTAAACACAGGATTGTAATCCATTTTTGATTTCATAAACTGTGTAGGACAAATGATGGTATCAATCTGTTTGTAAGTGCCCTTCCATTTCCAGAAAGAGGCTTCCATTGTACCAATCGCAGACTTTGCAGTAGAGCTATGGATACATTTACCCTTTGTACAATTTATAAATGCACCATTGGAGCACTTCTCACAATTTTCATGTGTGACCGGATTATTCATCATGTGGTTGGGGCAAACCAGTTGATAGTCATGAGCTGTAAATATAATTCTGACCTTATGATTACTTTCCTTCTCCCACTTTCTGATTTCCAGAATAATGGAAGGCGTCAACTGATAATTAAAATTATTCAGATGACAGACATCCGGCTGAAAATCATCCAGGACGAGGCGGATTTTCCGGCGTGCCTCAGTAGAATAAATCGTCTTCACCGGATATGTCAGTTTGGAAAGCATTCCTCCATTATGAAAATCCATGTCGGAAGTGTAGGCGTTCACGCGGTTACCAACGCAGCGGCCGTCATGTTCCATGCCAAAATACTGAACCTCGTGTCCGTGCTGCTCCAGTACTTTTCCAAGCTTGAATATATATGTCTCCGACCCGCCATTAGGGTACAGAACCTTGTTAATCATCAGTATCTTCAAAACTTATCGGCTCCTGTATATCATTCGCTCATAAAATAATCTACTGTTTTCTGTAAACACAAAGTGTCTCTTCCGCAACAGTGTCCCAATTATATTTATTGCATATAAAATCTGCTGCAGTACCTTTATATCGTTCTACCACCTGCGGATTATCGCAGAGGCTTTGCAGTTTGTCACGAAGTTCTTTCACATTTCCTCTTCTGATGACGACGCCCTCATCTTCCACCACTTCTGTGCATTCCGGAATATCGCTCACCACACAGCAGTTGCCGTAACTCATTGCCTCCAATAAGCTCAAAGGCATCCCTTCCAGATCACTGGGAAGTACATATAAATAGGCGTTACTGTATAACTCTTCCAGCACTTGTCCTTCGACAAAGCCGGTAAAAAGGACGCGTCCATCTTCTGCACACAGATTTTTCAGCTCCGCCTCAAATTGATCGGTATCAGAGGAGCCGCCGGCTATCACCAGTTTTTTACCGGTTTTAAGCTGTTTGTATGCCTCCACAAGATATCTCAGACCCTTTTCAGGCACAATGCGCCCCAGGAAAAGGATGTAATCGTCTTTCTCAAGTCCGTACTTTTCCTTTATCAGTTCAGGGGCCACCTTGACAGGTCGATTTACCCCGTTGGGTATATAAATTGTCTCCCGCCCGTAATTTTTAAGGAAATATCTTTGCATTTCGCGGCTGAGTACAATGATCTCATCCGCATGCTTCACTCCCGCTTTCTCGCTATGTCTGATATAGCTGGAGCCAAGACTGTCTTTCCATTTCTCTCTCTGCCAGTCCAGCCCGTGAATGGTCAGGATACAGCGCTTTCCAAATAATTTAGGAAGCCACATAAAAAAACAGGAGCCTTCAGCATGAAAGTGAATGATGTCATACTTTCCAAAAGCGACTTTCAACGTCGCAAAAAAACTGGAAGTCGCCGCCGCCAGACCCTTTCTCGGTATTGTAAATACCTTTTTTAGCCGAATTCCATGAAATTCCGTAATATCCTTGTCACCACTGCCGGTACAGTTATTGCCGTCTGTGCGATTATAACATGTAACCTGATGGCCCTGAGCCGCTAGCCGCGTACTCAGCTCCGTTACAACGACTTCCACGCCGCCTTCTCTGGATGGGACGCGTTTATGACCAAGCATGGCAATATTCAGATATTCTTTTTTATTTAAATCTGTCATGTAATGATGTTATCTCCCATGCCCTGACATAGATTTATGGTTCTGCTACATCGACCCGTCCCGCTTCACCACGCACATAACCGTCTTAAACAGAATCTTAATATCCAGGCCGATTGACCAGCTGCGGATATAGTCTGTATCCAGACGGACAACTTCCTCGAAATCGACGATATTGGAACGACCGCTGACCTGCCAGAGACCGGTGATTCCAGGTTTGGTCGCCATGCGGGCGCGGTGATGAAGGCCGTACTTTTCCCACTCGTCGAGTGTGGGCGGACGTGTGCCGACTAAGGACATGTCTCCCTTCAGGACGTTAATAAACTGCGGAAATTCATCCAGGGACGTGCGGCGGATGAAATCGCCAAGGCCGGTCTTGTGTGTGCCGTCCGGGAGGATTTCATTGCCGATGATCCGGGGATCAAAATCCAGTTTGAACATCATGCCGTCCTGCACACGATTCTGTTCCTCCAGCTCTTTTTTGCGCTCCTCTGCATCCATATACATGCTGCGGAATTTGTACATTTTGAACTGACGTCCGTTTTTGCCCACACGAGTCTGCGAAAATATGACCGGGCCGGGCGACTGTCTGCGGATCGCGGGCGCCAGAAAGAGATATAAGATACCGGTAAACAGGCAGCCGAACAGACCACCGACGATATCCATCAGACGTTTCATGAGGGACTGTCCCCACGTGACGCTGTTCATGGCGTCTGTCATAACGGTATATTTCCCGATCTGATCCACGATTTCATTATGCTGCAGTCTGCTGGAATTGGTCACAATTACATAATGTCGGGTCACGCCGGCCTCGGAAAGCTGCTGCAGCAGCTTATTCGGCCGCTTCGTACCCTCCGGCAGCACGACCAGAACCTCATCCACCCAGTTGCGGCATATGTATTCCATCATATCGTCCTGATTGGCGACCACCGGAATATTGCAGACGGTCTGCCCCGCCATGGGCTTATCCAGGAAAATAAAACCGTTTGTACGGATCGTCTGATATTCTCCGGTCTTCATATTCTCCAGGACCTCCGGCGCCATGTCGCTGTATGTGACGACCAGAATATTCCTGTCAGCCAAAACCCTGTACTTTAAGAATTGTTTCCACAAAATACGCGCTATATACGCAAAAAGCAGATACAGTACAGGAAAAAGAGCCATCACTGATCTGGAAACCGGATCGGCCAGCTGAGCAATATATAATGAGAAAACCAGGACCAGTTCTACGAAAACCACGTGCTGTATCGTTTTGACCAGTTCATGATAATAGCCTCTTTTAAGTACATTTTTAAACGGGCTCATAGCCGCGGATGTCACAATCTCAGAAACAATGGCAAGCGCAAATACTCTGACATAGATATCCTGCACCCAGCCACTCGTCAAACCATGGAAACGATACAGCAGGGAAAGCAGGAGTGCTGCCAGCATACAGATCATATCTATTATCAGGAAATCAAAATGTTTCCAGAAGCTTGCCGCTTTTCTCTTGTACATTGCCTGTCTCTCCTCATACCCGGACATTCTATCATAATTTGTTATGCTTTTCAACCAATTTTGGCAGTCTGCACAACATCTTGTGATAAATTCATAATTTCTTCACAAAAAAACGGAGCCGCTTCAGGCAGGTCATATGAATGATGACGCTGTTGCTGATCGGCTCCGTATTCAAAATCCATGTAATCATCATGAGCCCGAAACGGTCATGATTATTTTACAAGTGCATAGGTATCTCTTGCAATCGCAAGCTCCTCATTGGTCGGAATAACCAAAACCTTCACCTTGGAGTCAGGTGTGGTAATCTCCATCTCATCGCCGCGCTTGCCGTTTGCTTCGGCATCCAGGGTAATACCGAGATAGCCAAGATATGCGCATACCTTCTCACGGACAAAGCCGCTGTTCTCACCGATACCGGCTGTGAAGGTGATGACATCGACGCCATTTAAGGCCGCCACATAGGAACCGATAACCTTCGCTACCTTATAGCAGTAAGCTTCCATGGCACGGACAGCCGCCGGGT
>JAJPXG010000039.1:4761-16280 GCA_021205565.1 Lachnospiraceae bacterium
CTCGTAGGCCTCCTGCAGGTCGCGGAAATCACTGGATAAGCATTCGGACCTGCCGAGAACGCCGGACTTTTTATTTAAAATGCTGGTGATCTCAGTGATGGACTTGCCTTCCTTGTTGGCGATGAACTCCAGGATAGCCGGATCCAGGTCGCCGGAGCGGGTACCCATATAAAGGCCTTCCAGCGGGGTCAGACCCATGGAGGTGTCCACGCACTTGCCACCATTAACAGCGGAGACAGACGCGCCGTTGCCCAGATGGCAGACGATGGTCTTCAGTTCCGTGATATCCTTGCCCAGGAAGGCAGCGGTACGGCCCGCCACATAACCATGGCTGGTGCCGTGGAAACCGTAACGGCGGATCTTATATTTCTCATAATATTCATAGGGAAGAGCGTAAATGTAAGCCTTCTCCGGCATAGTCTGATGGAATGCGGTATCAAAAACAGCTACCATCGGAACGCCGGGCATCAGCTCTTTGCAGGCATTGACGCCGATCAGGTTGGCAGGATTGTGTAAGGGCGCTAAGTCACTGCACTCCTCAATGGCCGCCTGCACCTCGTCAGTAATGACACAGCTGGAAGCGAATTTCTCGCCGCCATGTACGATGCGGTGTCCTACCGCGCCGATCTCGGAGAGAGATTTCACCACGCCGGTCTTCTCATTGGTGAGGGCGGACAGTACCAGGCTGATGGCCTCCGTATGAGTCGGCATGGGAGCTAACGTGACTTCTTTCTCTCCGCCGGCCGGGGTGTAAGTGATGGAGCTTCCTTCGATGCCTATACGCTCGCAGAGGCCCTTGGCTTTGACTTCCTCAGTTTCCGCGTTGATCAGCTGGAATTTGAGGGAGGAGCTGCCGCAGTTGATAACTAAAATATTCATAATATACTTGTCCTTTCTGTTATAATTATACTTATACAAAGGCGGAAAGCTTTATCTGACATTTCCGCCTTTGTCTATTACATCTGAAAATGTATCAGCCGTTCAGCTGTGCCTGTACCGCGGTGATTGCTACCACGCCGACGATATCCTCCCAGGAGCAGCCACGGGAAAGGTCGTTGACAGGTCTGGCAATGCCCTGCAGAATCGGGCCATAGGCTTCGGCTTTGCCAAGTCTCTGTACGAGTTTGTAGCCAATATTGCCGGCATCCAGGTTCGGGAATACTAAGACGTTGGCTTTGCCGGCAACGGGGCTGCCCTTGGCCTTGCTCTTCGCAACAGACTCCACCAGTGCGGCGTCAAGCTGCAGCTCGCCGTCAAGTACCAGATCCGGATACTCTTCGTGTGCAATACGGGTGGCTTCTGTCACCTTGTCAACCAGGGCGTGTTTCGCGCTGCCCTTGGTGGAGTGGGAAAGCATGGCGATACGCGGGGTCGGGCCAACTAATGCCTTGAAGCTTTCGGCACTGGAAGCAGCGATAGCCGCCAGCTCTTCACTGGTCGGATCCTGATTCAGTCCGCAGTCCGCGAAAACGAAGGTGCCCTTCTCGCCGTACTGGCAGTCCGGAACGCTCATCACAAAGAAAGCGGAAACTAACTTGGTGCCGGGAGCGGTTTTTAATATCTGGAGAGCAGGTCTTAAGGTATCGGAGGTTGCATGGCAGGCGCCGGCTACCATGCCGTCAGCCTCACCGGCCTTCACCATCATCACGCCGTAGTACAGGCCGTCTCCTAAGAGAAGCTCTCTGGCCTTCTCCATGGTCATGCCCTTATTTTTTCTCATTTCATAGAGCATCTCGGTGTACTCGTCCAGCTTCGGAGAGGAAATCGGATCTACGATGATCGCATGCTCTAAGTCAATCTCCAGCCAGCCTGCACCGTCCATGATCTTCTCCTCGTTGCCGATCAGAACGACTCTGGCGATATTCTCCTCCAAAATCTTCGCTGCAGCTAAAAGCGTCCTCTTATCCTTGGTCTCCGGCAGGACGATGGTTTTCTTGTCACGCTTTGCTCTGGCTTTAATGGTGTCAATATAAGACATAAAAACTGCTCCTTTCTGATAACGGTGCTCGCCGTTTTTTCATAAAATATGTATAGGACAAAGATACTTGCCCTAAACTGCTGACTGTATTATACTAAATAAGGATTTTTTTCACAAGGGGTTCTTCCCGTGAATCTGCATATTTTTTGAGATAAATTGCACTTTTTATTGTACATAATGTCAAAGTTTTAACAAACATTCAAGTGCTTAAGACCCAATAAACTATTTTATTCGGATAGTTTTCACATATGACGATCAGAATGCACGAAAACGGAGTTATTTTATGAAAATCGCGGCAATTATTGCAGAATACAATCCTCTTCATGAAGGACACATTTATCATATGGAACAGACCCGGCAAAGGACCGGGGCGGATTTTGTCGTCACAATCCTGAGCGGGGATTTCGTGCAGCGCGGGCTGCCTGCCATCGAGGAAAAATTTGTGCGTGTGAGGAAAGCACTGGAAGCCGGAAGTGATCTGGTACTGGAGCTGCCGCTGCCTTATGCGCTCTCCTCTGCGGAGGGATTTGCTTTTGGCGGTGTATCTTTAGCCAATCAACTCGGATGTGTGGACTATCTGAGCTTTGGGCTGGAGGATGAGAAAAATCTGGATGCGATGGAGTTGCTGGCGAGGGAGATGAATCTGCAGGATTTAAACGACGGAAATGCCAATACGGAAAAATCTGGTGCGGACTTCTCCTTACATGATGAGGATACTGACCTTTCGACTGGCTGTGAAAACGACAGTCTTAATTTTCATAATATTATAAAGAATAAAGTAAAAGAAGGTTTCAGTTACCCCGACTCTGTTGCACAGGCAGCCGCAGCCGCTTTTCCGGTGATTGAGACAGGGTTTCTGAGCGAAAAGGGGAATTCCAATTCGATTCTGGCGCTGGAATATCTGCGGGCTCTGGAGCACTTGGGCAGTTCGATTACTCCGGTAGCTGTTGCCAGACTCGGAGCTTCCTATTTATCAGAATATATCCCAGGTCATAGTTATTCGGTACCATCAGGTTCTGATTCCATTGACTATACGGAGACTTCTGTTTATTACCCTTCTGCAACTGCTCTGCGCGCGAAGCTTCGCGAGACCGAACCCTCGAATTCTCCTCTGCTCTTTTCCTCTGATTTCAGCGCTCTTCTGCATTATAAGCTTCTGAGCCTGTCATATGAGGACTTATTGCAGTACCGTGAGATGACGCCGCAGCTTGCTCACAAAATCATGAACGCACTGCCACAATACAAAGACTACGAACAGTTTGCGAACCTTCTCTGGACCAAAAACACCACCTACTCCCGTGTCTGCCGCCAGCTTTTATACATTCTCCTGGACATAAAAAAAGACACCTGGGACGTTTATACCCAGGTGCCTTACGCACGGATTCTTGGTTTTCGTAAGTCCGCTTCTCCTCTGCTCCACCAGATGAAGGAAAGCAGCTCCATCCCACTGATTTCCAAGCTGGCTGACGCACCGTATGTTATGTCGGATCGTGCACAGTCTCTTCTCAACCTTGAAGTCAGAGCCGGTCAGATTTATGACAGTGTCCGGCAACATAAGTGCGGGGAGCGGCTGCCGGGGGAGTATCAGAAGCAGATTGTAATCAGTTCTTAAAGCTGTGTATCGGTGCCGGTATCCTGCCGCCGCGGTTCACAAAAGCGTCGCAGGAGAAGGAATTCACCGGCATAATGGGGGCATAGCCCAACAGACCTCCAAATTCAACCGTATCGCCAACATCCTTACCAACAACAGGAATGATGCGGACCGCCGTCGTCTTCTGATTCACCATGCCGATGGCCATTTCATCCGCAATGATGCCGGAAATGGTGGTGGCTTTGGTGCTGCCGGGGATGGCGATCATATCCAGACCAACGCTGCAGACGCAGGTCATAGCTTCCAGCTTTTCCAATGTCAGGGCGCCGGCTTTGACCGCATTGATCATGCCCTGGTCTTCGCTGACCGGAATGAAAGCGCCGCTCAAACCGCCGACATAGGAGGAGGCCATAACGCCGCCCTTTTTCACCTGGTCGTTTAAAAGAGCTAGCGCGGCAGTCGTGCCGGGTGCGCCCGCCTGCTCCAGGCCGATCTCACAGAGAATATCGGCTACAGAGTCACCGACGGCCGGTGTAGGTGCCAAAGACAGGTCGACTATACCGAACGGTACATTCAGCATCTGACTGGCCTCCTTCGCCACCAGCTGGCCAACACGGGTCACCTTAAAGGCCGTTTTCTTAATCGTCTCGCAGAGCACCTCAAAGCTCTCGCCCCGCACCTGCTCCAGCGCGGTTTTGACCACACCCGGGCCGGAAACGCCCACATTGATGACGCGATCCGCCTCGGTGACGCCGTGAAAAGCGCCCGCCATGAACGGATTGTCATCCGGTGCGTTGCAGAAAACGACCAGTTTGGCGCAGCCTAAGGAATCCTGTTCTTTCGTCAGCTTAGCAGTCTCCTTGATCATCTCGCCCATCAGCTTCACGGCATCCATATTGATACCGGTTTTCGAGGAACCGAGATTGACAGAGCTGCAGACCCGCTCAGTCACGGACAGGGCGTGCGGTATGGAACGGATCAGGAGTTCATCCGCCGGCGTCATGCCTTTATTCACCAGAGCCGAATAGCCGCCGATAAAGTTAACGCCAACTTCCTTTGCCACCGCGTCAAGCGTGAGCGCCAGCTTCACATAGTCCTCTTCTCTCCTGCAGGCCGCGCCGCCCACCAGAGCAATCGGGGTGACACTGATTCTTTTATTCACTATAGGAATCCCGTATTCCCTGGAAATTGCCTCTCCGGTAGCAACCAGGTCCTTCGCGGATGTGTAAATTTTCCGGTAAATATTGTCGCGCAGACGATTCATATCATCGCTGATACAGTCGAGTAGACTAATGCCCATGGTGATGGTACGGACATCCAGATTCTCCTTCTCGATCATATGATTCGTCTCGATTACTTCCATTCTGTTGATCATGATTATTCCTCTTATACACAAGCCCTTTACAAGCAAACCGCGCTTGACAGGTCAGTTATATCTTTCTGGTCGTCTGTGAATAGTAGCTTTGAAATTCAAATTCTGTGCATGGAATCAAAAATCTCTTCCTTCTGGCACTTGATCACCACGCCGATTTCCTCTCCCACCTTCTCTAAGTCCGCACAGATATCCCCGAACTCCTGTCTGGTCGCTGACAGATCCACGATCATCATCATATTGAAATAATCCTGTACGATGGTCTGGGAAATATCCAGAATGTTGATGTGATGCTCCGCCAGGTAAGTGCATACCTTTGCAATGATCCCAACGGTATCTTTGCCGACCACGGTAATAATGGCTTTTTTCATAATAGGGTTCCTCTTCTTTCACATAATGATATATCAGATCATGCAATCAGTCTTATCTGATTACAGCTGCTTTTATGATATCTCTACACTGTCAGCACCTCGCTGCAGTGATTGCGGCTCGCCACCCGGATATCAAAATCCGCCGCTTTATAAGGTGCCTCTGACATGTCAATTTCCAGACGCACCGCCGCGTACGCTAACTCCGGCAGATTGTTTTCCTTGCTCAGATGCCCCAGCAGTATGTATTCCATATCCGGATTGAGCAGCTGACTTAACAAAACGCCGCAGTTTTCATTGGACAAATGCCCCCAGTCGCTTAAAATGCGCTGCTTTAACATATAATGATACGGTCCTGTCTGCAGCATACGCACGTCATGATTCGATTCCAGCAGAATGGCGTTCAGTCCCTGCAGCTGATCCACAGTATAAGGAGTAAAGGTACCCATATCCGTAGCCACTGCGACCTTTTTAGCCCCGTCCGTCAACGTGTATCCGCAAGGTTCCTTGGCATCGTGGGAAATGGTAAACGGATGAATAGACAGATCGCCGAAGACAAAATCCTGATCCTTCCTCAACATATAAAAAAGCTCCGGATCGATATTGCCGATACTGCGGGTTTCCATAATCCCTTCAATGGTCCCTTCCGTTGCGAAAATCGGAATATGATATCGCCTGGCGAGGACTCCCAGCCCCTGAATATGATCGATATGCTCGTGCGTCACGAAAATGCCTTTGATATCCTTTCCATCAAGGCCGGCCTGGTGTAGCCCCTCCTCCACGCGCTTGCCGCTGATACCGGCGTCAATCAGCACATGGGTTTCTTCCGTTCCCACGTAAATACAGTTGCCGCTTGAGCCGCTGGCGATACTTTCAAATCTCATATGTACCTCAAATATTTTTAATACAGATTTCAATACAGAGCATGAAAATTTATAAACTGCTGAGCGATTTTTGCGCAATGGAGACGATATTATGACCGCAAAAGACGCCGTCAGAGGCTCATTGGAATGTCCTACACACGGCATGAGCGAAGCAGTTTATATATTTTAGTGCGACTCTTTTAAATACTTTTTTAAAATCATCTCCGTCTCTGCAATGCTCCCGCTGTTATCCAACACCCAGTCGCAGTTCGCGCGATACTCCTCCTCCGACAACTGCGAAGCGATAATCCCGCGGGCCTTCTCCTCCGTATAACCTCGACTTTCCTGAAGCCTTGCAATCCGCGTCGTTTCATCCGCGTAAATATACCACAGTTCATCCAGGATCGGTCGGTAACCAGCCTCGATTAAAAGTGCCGCCTCCAAAAACAGGAAATCAATTTTCCCACGCTCACGCTCAGCCTGAATTTCCTGTAAAATATAATCCTTGACAGCCGGATGAATGATGCCATTGACCTGTTTTAAAAGATTCTGATTCGAAAAAATATAAGCCGCCATCTTCCGGTTATCAATTGTTCCGTCCTCAGAAAGGATACCTTCTCCAAGCAGTGGTACAACCGGCTGATAACAGGGCTGACCAGGCTGCTTTAACTGGTTTGCGATATCATCCGCCATCATAATTCTACAGCTGCAGATTCTTTTTAAAAGGCCAAGAACTGCAGATTTCCCGCTGCCTACGCCTCCTGTTACACCAATTACTTTCATTTCGCCTCATACCAGTCAGAACCGGTGTGCAGATCGACCTCCAGATCTACCCTTAAGTCCGCCGCGTGTTTCATACTGTCATAGAGAATCTCCCTGACCTGCTCCACCTCTGACTCTTTCGTCTCAATCACCAGCTCATCATGCACCTGTAAAATCAGACGGCTTTCAAGCCCCGCTTCCCTTAGCCGCCGCCAGACTTTATTCATGGCGAGTTTCATGATATCCGCCGCCGTCCCCTGAATCGGACTGTTCATGGCAACGCGCTCACCAAAGGAACGCTGCGCGAAATTGTTGCTTTTTAACTCCGGCACAGGACGTCTGCGTCCGTATAAGGTCACCGCGTACCCTGTATCCTTCGCGCTCTGCACCATCTCATCCAGAAATGCCTTAATACCGGGATAGGTCTCAAAATACTGGTCAATATAGACCTTCGCCTCCTTAGGCGAAATCGACAGGCCCTGGCTTAAGCCGAAGGAGCTGATGCCGTACACGATGCCGAAATTGACCGCCTTCGCGTTACGGCGCTGTAAATCCGTCACTTCCTCCAGAGGCACATGGAAGACCTTGGAAGCCGTGATTCTGTGAATATCCTCGCTCATGGCGTAGGCCTCGATCAGATGCTCATCCCCTGACATGTGCGCCAGGACACGCAGTTCGATCTGAGAATAATCCGCGTCCATAAAGACATAACCCGGCTTCGGCACGAAGACCTTGCGAATCTGCCTGCCCAGCTCCGTTCGCATGGGGATATTCTGCAGGTTCGGATCCGTGCTGCTTAAGCGTCCTGTCGCGGTAACTGTCTGCTGATATATTGTGTGAATTCTGCCGTCCTGCCCGATAAAGGCGCTCAGGCCGTCGGCGTAGGTGCTTTTCAGCTTCGTCAGTGCCCGGTACTCCAGAATATCGTTGACAATCGGATAGTCCGGTGCGAGCTTTTCTAAAACATCCGCAGCTGTGGAATAGCCGGTTTTGGTCTTTTTGCCGCCTGGAAGCTTCATTTCCTGGAATAAGACTTCTCCCAACTGCTTGGGCGACTGGATATTGAATTCATGCCCGGCCTGCTTCCAGATACTCTGCTCCAGTTCATGTATGCGCCCCGTCAGCGCATCCCCATAAGCTGCCAGTTCTTCTTTTTTGACAATAACGCCTTCCTGCTCCATGGAATACAGGACGAATGACAGAGGCATTTCAACCTCACGGTACAGGCATTCCATACCAAGCGACTTAAGGCGCTCCATCAGCGGCTCATACGCATGGTAAGCTGCATATGCCAGATTTGCAATATAATCATAGATCGGCGCCGGCGCCTCGTCCCAGACCTTTAAAAGGCCTTTTTTCCCTGTCAGCTCCGACAGGGCTGGAATGGTCATATTCAGATATTCTGCGGCAATGGAAATACCGTCATAATCATTTTTTAAAGGATTGCAGAGGTAAGCCGCAATAATCAGATCGCTGTATGCGTCCACGCGCTCCTCATATAACCATGGATAATATTCTTTGATCCCAAACAGCGAAATATCTTTCAGTCCGGACAACAGACGCAGCTTTTCAGTCAGATAATTCTCAGTCACAAAGCCTTGCACGGGCAGCACCCACACATTTGTCTGAGTTGCGATTCCCATTGCCAGGACACTGTGATTTTCACTCAGTATAAATACACCAATTCTATCCGCGGATATATCGCAATCCAAAGAAACATTATTTTCCTGAACATCTTTATCATCTGTTCCTTCTGCCGGTGGCTCACTCAGCAGATGAGAAAAGACCTCCTCAGCTCTGCCAAAATCTTCCACCACTTCCATGTTCTGCAGTTCGTTTTTCACAGTCTGTAAGGAAGCCGCATCCTCGAATCGTTTCAGGATGCTTTTGAGCTCCAGTTTTTTGCAGAGTACATACGCATCTGCTGTATAATAATTGCCGGCTTTCGCCTTCTCATAGTCCAGGCTGACATCTCCATCCGTTTTGATCGTGGCCAGCACCCGGCTTAAATCCGCGAGATCTTTATTAGCAATAAGAGATTCCCTGACGCTCTTTTTGGAGACCTCATTTACATGTTCATAGAGATGATCCAGTGAGCCGAACTCCTTCAGCAGATTCTCAGCGGTCACCCGGCCCACCTTCGGTACCCCGGGAATATTGTCAGAGGTATCACCCATCAGTGCCTTTAAGTCAATGAAGCCCTGCGGCGTAACACCGTAAGACGCCTCCACGTCCTTCGCATACCAGGTTTCCACCTCCGTGCGCCCCTGCTTCGTTTTCGGCACAAGGATTTTGATGCTGTCCGAGGCAATCTGTAAAAGGTCACGGTCGCCGCTGACAAGCGTCACCTGATGTCCGTCCCGTTCGGCCGCATTCGCAAGCGTCCCCAGAATATCGTCCGCCTCCAGCCCCGGTTTTTCACACATGGCGATGTCCATGGCGGCAAGCATCTCCTTCATCACGGGGATCTGTTCCGCAAGCTCTGCAGGCATTTCTTTGCGCGTTCCCTTATATTCCGGATAGATTTCATGACGGAATGTAGGTGCTTTGACATCAAAAGCAACAGCCAGATAATCCGGCTGTTCCTCTTCGAGTATTTTAAACAGAATATTCAGGAAGCCATAGATACCGTTGGTATGCAGGCCTTCGGCGTTAGACAGAAGCGGAATCCCGTAAAAAGCCCTGTGCAGGATGCTCATTCCATCGATCAATACAAGTTTTCCCATAAAATCTCCCAGCCTAAGAGCCTTCCGCCAGCGCAAGCAACAGACACAGCACCGGAAACATCACTCTGTAAAAGGCCCCTAACGAAACAGCAGATAAAGGACGAACGCCACAATCACAATCAGCGACAGGGCGTCCAGTAAAATCGTCCAGACATTCCATGAAAAAGGCAGGGAAAAATGTTTCCCTCTCTTTGGCGCCAGAAGCTGATTAATCTCCTGGTCCAGATTAAAATCCTCATCGCGGTCCACACGCGCCATTCCCTCCTGCACCAGGAACTGGATGGTCAGCTCTTCTTTGCAGTCGGGACAGTTTAAGATGTGCTCTCTCATCTCTTTTGTCTGCTCACGGCTGCATTGTCCGTCTATGAATTTTGATAATAAAGACTGAACTTCCTTGCAGTCCATGTATAACCTCCAGCCTTTCTAAGATAAACCCATTGAACCGAGCTTCTCAAAAAATGTCCCTGATTCCGCTCACAGGTGCTTCGGCTACAAGTCTGCCATGCTGTGTAAAGGTGCTTCAGCTGCCTGTCATTCCATGCACAGGCGTTTCTACTATAGAAGAACAACCCCTGCAGCCTTACAGATATCCCTCGTCTCCTGATCCCATAAAGACACCTGCACCTCACCCACATGTGCCTTTCCCAGAAGCAGCATGCAAAGACGGGACTGCCCGATTCCGCCGCCAATAGTCAGCGGCAGTTCGTTGCGCAAAAGCATCTGATGGAAAGGCAGGGTACTCCGTTCCTCACATCCAGCTTTTACAAGCTGCTCCGCCAAAGACTGCGCGTTGACACGAATACCCATAGAGCTTAATTCCAGAGCCTGCCCAAGTGTATCATGCCAGAAAATCAGATCGCCGTTCAACGCCCAGTCATCATAGTCCGGCGCGCGGCCATCGTGTTTTTCACCTGATTTCAGAAGATCGCCAATCTGCATGAGAAAGACTGTTTTATATTGACGGGCAGCCTCATTTTCCCGCTCCTTCGGTGTCAGATCCGGATACTCATCTTCTAACTGCTGTGTGGTAAGAAACGTCACTTCTCTCTTTAATTCAATGGGTTCCAGATCAGGAAACTGCCACTTCAGCTCATCCAGCGTACCACAGACAGCGCCGACGATCCGATTGACAGTATCCTTCAGATACGCGGTATTGCGCATGCTCTCGTCAATGACCTTCTCCCAGTCCCACTGATCGACATATACAGAATGCAGATTATCCAGCTCTTCGTCCCTGCGGATGGCGTTCATATCAGTGACAAGGCCATTGCCGACATAAAAATCATACTGTTTCAAAGCCATTCTCTTCCATTTGGCTAGAGAATGCACGACCTCGGCATGCTGATGTACAGAAGGAATATCAAAATCTACCGGTCGTTCCACACCGTTTAAATTATCATTCAGTCCGGTCGCCGGATCCACAAAAAGAGGCGCCGTCACACGTTTTAAATGCAGCGCCGCGGAGAGCTTCACTAAAAAAATCTGTTTCACCTGACCGATGGCTTTCTGGGTGTCATACAGCCCCAATGCGGAGGTATAGCCATCCGGTATCCATGTCTTTGCCATCCTCATTCCTCCAGTTCTTTCAATTCCAGACCAGTTTAGCATACTGATATTTACTTGTCAATTCAGAATGGACGCGCAGCCGCCTCCTTCAGATATGTAAAATAAAAACACAGTCCAGGTTTCCCCGGACTGTGATCTTATTTACACGCTTGATGCCACTCGTGGAAGAACTCTCCTTCCTTTTCATGTTTTTGATTTTCCAGAACCCTTATAAAGCATGTAAATAAAGGATTCTGAAATGCAGGAGATGGGACTTGAACCCACACATAGTCACCTACGGCAGATTTTGAGTC
>JAJPXG010000080.1 GCA_021205565.1 Lachnospiraceae bacterium
CTGCGTGATCGCTTGGATGAGAGACCGGCGCGGATTTCCGTGGGCGAAGGGATGCCTGGTGACGCTGCCGGCCGTGGGCTATGTGTATTTTACCTCGCAGATTGTTCCGCTTTTAGTGGAGAGATATATCATGTGTGTCTTCCCTCTGTTTGGCCTGCTAGCGGCAGCGGGTCCCGCCCTGCTTTTCAGGCGGCAGCATTTACCTGCCAAAGTCAAGACCGGCCTGGGTGTGATTCTGGCTGCGGTGCTCCTCTGGTCGGGCAGCTGTTATCTTCATGAGCCGGGATACCTGGGTACGGGCGGCCAGCTGACAGTGGAGCTGCCGGACAATACCTACTGTGTCTATGTGCTCCATGACGGGAATTACAATGAAAGCGCTGTGGACTCCACCATTCTGGCGCAGTGTGAGTCTGTGGCGGTGATATGGGAGGAAAATCTGGATATTCTGAGGGGCACCTATGAATATCAGGAGGGCGATACCATTGTGATTGCGGTGGAGACGCTTCTTCCCTTTGAGAATGTGGTCGCACAGGTGAAGGAGGTTCTGGGTGTTGAAGAGCTGACGGAAGTATCCTTCTGGCAGAGCCAGGAGGCCTATTTCCTTTTCCTTCAGTGATGGGGAACAGCTTCTTTGCAGACAGGCTTTTTTCTGAAATTTTCGTATTGAAATGGAGAACACAAGCATTGGTTTTATTGTTTTTTTGATCTGGGTGATCTTCATTCGGATTTGCGTCGGCAGCCTCTTTCCGGATCAGAATACTTTTCACACGCCTTTACGCCTTTTGCGGGGCCAGTTCTTCCTCTGGGCTCTTTTCCAGCTGGTTACCGTTCCTGTTGTGATCGCGAAGGGGAGCCTTGCGCTTGTCATGGCCATCTACATTCCTCTCAGCCTTATTTTCGGCATTGCCGGCCTTGTCTGTGTTTTTAAAAGAAAGGAACATCCGGCGCCCCTGGCGTCCTGGCGGCAGGAAATTTCCGGCTGTACGAAGCTTCAGAAAGCGGAAACGGCGGTTCTTTTTATACTGGTTCTTGGCCTGTGGCTGTTTCAGATGATCATGGTGGTGACACAGGCTGTCTATGACGGGGACGATTCCTTTTATATGGCGGTCGCCAATATCGCGAATACCAACGGCTCTCTCTATCAGATCAATCCCTATTCCATGGGAACGACGGGGTTAAATTACCGCTACATCCTTGCTCCTTTCCCGGTGTGGGTGGCGATGCTGGCCAGAATGAGCAGCCTGCATACGCTGACAGTGGGACATGTGGTGCTGGGCGTCGCCCTGATTTCCTTCAGCTACCTGATCTACTGGCAGATCGGCAGCGGGCTTTTTAAGGAGAAAATCAGCAGACTTCGCTTCATGCTCTGCGTCTGCGTCCTTTACCTGTGGGGCAATACCTCGATTCATACGGCGGAGAGCTTTCTGATTACCAGAAGCCGGCAGGGAAAGGCACTGGTCAGCGGTCTGGTCTTTCCTGCTTTTATCAGCGAGCTCCTTTCCATGGGTAATACCCTGGATGAGGAGGAGCTGCCAAAGCGTTCCTCTTATTTTTATATGGCCTGCATTATGCTTGCGGGCTGTCTTGGCAGCGCGTTTGCCGGCGCGATTCTGATTCTGTTCTGGGGTATCGTCAACCTGATGTGGGCTGTCTCGTACCGGAAAACCAGGCAGCTCCCCGCCGCCGTGCTTACCGCGCTTCCGTCCGCGGTATTCTCTGTGATTTACCTGCTGTCATTTCTGGGTGATTAAAGAAAGGAGCTTCTATGGCAGATACCGTATCCGTATGGCAGACTATCAGCGGCAGCGGCGCCCTCAGCGCCCTTTATCTGTGTGCGGTTATTTTTCTTCTCCTGACGGAAAAAAAGAAATCCAGAAGACTTTTGCTCGTTTATTTCCCGCTGATATTGACGGTAGCTCTTCTCTGCCCTGTGACGTACCGGATTTTTGCGCAGATGCTGGATGAGGAAATTTATTACCGTTTCTACTGGATGCTGCCCATGACGACGACGTTGGCGTACAGCGGGGTCAGACTTTATGAGCTGTACAGGGGAAGGTGGCGTCCGCTTTTTGGCGCCGCCATTCTGGCGCTGTTCATGCTCTGCGGCGATTATGTCTACGACAGCTGGCAGTTTGCCGCGGCGGAGAATGAGTATCATATTCCGCAGGCGGTGGTGGATATCTGCGATGAAATTCACCGGGAGGGAAAGGAAGTGGTGGCGGTATTCCCGTCGGAGCTGATGCAGTATGTCCGCCAGTATGACTGTACGATCTGTATGCCCTACGGCAGGGATGTGCTTTATCTGGATATTTATGACGAGCTATATTGCCTGATGGAAGAAACCGAGGAGCCGAACGCCGGCGAGATCTGTCAGCTGGCCTCGGAGCGCGGCTGCGCCTATATCGTGGTCTCCTGGAGTAAAAAAATAAAGGGCAGCCTGCAGCAGTGCGGGTATGTATACGCCACAACTGTGGATGGCTATGCCCTGTATTTCAATGAAGAGATGCTGATCGGGTGACCTGTTTGGCGCCCTGTATCAGAGGCAAGGAGCTTCCTGCGTGTAATCAGGGCGCGTAGGCATCATGTCCGATATTTCAGATAGTATTCATATGCTTCCATAAAACGTTCCGCTAAGAGTCTGCGTCCTTCCACGGAAATGTGTTTATTATCCAGAAGATATTCGTCCGCCTCCTCGACGGAGATGGTGCCGTAATAGTTGTCCACGAAGCTGACAAACATGCTGTAGCAGATGTCGGCCTCGTACTGGACATAGGAGCCGAGCGTGCCTTCGTCGTCGAAAGAGATCTGCGCGGAATCCTGATAGCTTCCGTCCTCCGCGACCACATAGCCGTAGGTGGGTGACATGACGATGATCTGAATATGCGGATAATAGGTCTGGATCAGTTCGATGGAGGCCTTGAGCGCGCCTGCAAAACGGGTGATGTCGGTGGTTTCCTCATAGGAATACATCTTCCTGACGGCCAGGTAGTCGCTTAAGTCGTACATAATGGCAATGACGTCCACCTCCGTGAAGTCCAGATTGCAGAGCATGGACAGAGTGGCGATATCTTCCACGGAATAATCGCCGTAGTCCCTTGCATAGTCCAGCAGGACATCGTTATCCACCGTATAGATGGTGGTCAGCCAGTACAGGCCGAACAAATCCCGGTCCCCGTTTTCGTAGTCGATTTCGGTATCCTCACAGGCCAGGGTGGAATCGGCCACCGCGAAATTATATACCGTGGCGTCCGCCAGATCGCCGATTATCTCGGCCAGACAGTCGTCGGTGCCGGCATCATCCGCGAAGGGAGAATTGCCGAAAAACGCGATCACTGTTTCGTCCTGGTCGTTGACCGGGTCCCCGTCGTAGGTATAAGGTGTGAAATAATCCAGGACCTCGCGGTCGAACGCGGAGGAATCAACATCGCTTAAGTCTACGCTGGAGGCGGAGTTGTTCCACACATGCAGTCGCACAACGATAATGCCCAGAATCAGGAAAAACAGGAGAAAAAACGCAACGTGAATGATGTTTTTTCTGAGTATGGAAATGAGTTTGGAAAAATTCATGCTGACAAATCCTTTTTGTAAAAAAGTAAAATATTTACCGCGAAAAGGGCGGTTTGTTAACAACTTGCCAACAAATTTAGCACAGGATTGTTAACGAATTATTATGTCCCTGAAGTCTGCGGCGTTTTTTTTAAGGTCGCCGGACTCTGCTAAGGAAAGCAGCAGCCTTTCCCGCTCACCGCGGTTTAAATCGCTGTAGTCCAGGTAGCTGATGTCAAGCTCTTTTAACGGCTGGCCGCAGGTTGGACAGAGCGGCTTATGGCCGTTCAGCATGTGAATATATTGACAGTTTGCGCAGTAATGCATATAGATCATGATGGAATTCTCCGTGGGCGGCATTCTCATGGCCGGCTTCCTGCAGGCGGACTGTGCCCGATCAATCCGGTTGTGGGCCTTAAGCGGACCATGAACAGTTACGTTGGTGAATACAGTTTGACATTATCCGCCATAAAAGTCAAGGACAGTCAGATGACAGATTCCGACAGAATCCGGATGGTATATCATGCTTATGCGCCTGCATTTGACGGTGGAAACGGAAAGGAATCCGGAAAGGGTCTTGAAATCATTCGCACAGATGTGCTATACTGAAATATCTGAGTGACACGGATGTAATAAACACTGACAGATGTGTCAGATACAAATACGGAACCGGGAACAGAAGCAGGAAACAGACAAAAGGGGAATTTGTTATGTCATTATGGAAAAAGGGGAAGAGCCCGCTGGATGCGCAGGATGGTTCGCAAAACTGGGAGGAACTGTCCTTTGACGGCGCTGAATTCGAGGACGAAGAGTATACCGGGCAGGACGATGCCGGGGACGCTGCGGATGAAGAGTATGCGCAGGACGGTGATGACGTTGTGTATACAGAGTATGCGCAGGGCGATGCCGCTGCGGACATGGAGTACGGGCAGGAAGAAGGAGACACTGCGCAGTCAGAGGACTTTGACCTGATTTTGACGGATGAGGACTTTGAAGAGGATCCAGAGGAGGGCTTTGTACAAAAGAACGCGGGCGATTTTCAGGTAAACGAGGCTGCGTTCGGCAATATTGCTCTGGCTGCGGGATTTTCCGGCGCGGATGCTGCCGGGGAAGCCTTTGAGGAAGAAAGCTTTAAAGAGGATATCTACGAGGATACCTACAATTATGAGGCGGAGGATATCGACTCACCGGAGCTTGAAGAGAGCGGCTTCGGAGAGGGTCTGAAGATTATGGATCTGAACCAGCAGGCGGAGGACGAAGACGAAGAGAACGATACCTTCGGCGCGTTCCTGATGAAGCTTGTTTCCAACAAGCTGGTGGCAGGGGCTTCGCTTCTGGCGCTGGTGATCTTTCTCACGGCGGCGGTTATCATTGTGACCGGGAGAGGAAGCGAGTCTGTGGATGCTTTTTCCACGGTCAGCAGTGACTTGGAGGATGTGGATGTCATCGGCGGGCAGGCGCTTGCGGCGCTGATGGACAATAAGGATACAGAATACCAGGCGACGCTTCTGGCCGCTGAGGAGGAGGAAACGGTCAGCAAGGATTACGAGGAGACAGAGGAAACGACCGAAAAGATTACCGTGAAGCTGGTCATGACCAGCGTGGAGAAGGACTTGAAGATCAAGTTCACCAACGCCTCTACGGGAAAGCTGATTGCCAATATACCCTTCAAGGTAAAGGTTGTGGACAGCAGCGGAAATGTACTCACCTGGACGAATGACGATAAGGATGGTATCATTTATAAATCCGGTCTGGCGGCCGGCAGCTATCAGGTTGCGCTCATCGAGCTGGAGGGAGAGTTGTATGAAAATTATGATTTCAGTGATTCCGGGACGGTTACGGTAAGAGATACCATCGCATATGAGAAGGTGGATGTTTCCACTGAGATCAAGGAAGAGTCGGAGATCAATGTAGCGAGTGAGGAAGCCCAGGTGGTCCTGGAGGTGGAGTCGGTCAATACGGATACCGTGGAATGGGTGGAGAGCACCAAGACGCTCAGCTCAGAGGAGTATACGCTGATTGACAAGACACTGATTGCGGTGCCCACGGCGTCCGCTGTGACCCGGAGCTTTCTGGCGACGGCGATCACGAATGATACCGCTTCCCTGACGCTGACAGAGGGAGAGACCGGTTCCATATCCGCCTCCAGCGATGTGGACGGCGCGGTTCTCACCTATGAGAGCAGTGACAAAAGCGTGGCGTCTGTTTCTGACGACGGAACCGTGACGGCGGTTGCGAAGGGAAGCGCTGAGATTACCATTACGGAGACAGTCACCAATGAGGATGGGAGTACGGCGCAGACAACGCAGACCTGCTCCGTCACAGTCAACGCCAAGGCGAATGAAACCGATACGAACGGGGAAGAAGAAAAAACATATGCCTCCTTTACCCTGTCCGCATCGTCTCTCACATTGACAAAGGGCGGCTCAGGCACTGTCAGCGTGACGGCGTCCGGGGCGACCGAAGGGGAAAGCCTTACGTATGAATACACCAGCTCCAATACCGGCGTGGCGACTGTATCCGGCAGCGGAAGCTCCGCTTCGGTGACAGCAGTCTCAACGGGGACGGCTACCATCACGATCAAGGCTTATTATCAGAATAAAACCGATGTGTCCGCTGAGACAACCTGCACGGTCACGGTGAGCCAGAGCTACGCGGATTTTACGCTTTCGCTCAGCTCCTCAAGCCTGTCCTTAAATAAAAACGGCAGTGAGACAGTTACCGTAACTGCGCAGAATACGACCTCCGGCGAGAGTGTTGTCTATACCTACACCAGCTCCAATACGAGCGTTGCCGAGGTCTATGGATCTGACAATACCGTCACAGTAAAAGGAATCGGCAGCGGCACCGCGACGATTACCGTCAGTGCCTGCTATAAGAACAATACCTCCAAGACTGCCTCGGCGACCTTTACGGTGACTGTGACATCGTCCTCCACGGCGTTGAAGACCACGGACGGCAAAGCGGTCTATGTGCTGGAAGACGGAAGCTACAGAACCGCTACCTATGATGATTATTATACGGACGGCATGGCCTTCTATGTGAAGAGTGAGGGCTATACCTATACCGGATGGCAGACCATTGACGGCAAAACCTATTATTATACGGCTGCCGGCAACTATGTCGTCGGAGAGCAGGTGATCCTGGGCGTGCAGTATACCTTCAGCAGCACAGGCGTCCTGCAGGACGGCTCCGGCACACTTGGCATCGATGTTTCAAGCCATAACGGCTCCATCGACTGGACGGCAGTGAAAAATTCCGGCGTCAGCTACGCCATCATCCGCTGCGGCTACAGAGGCTACGGCTCCGGCGTGCTGGTCGAGGATTCTAAGTTCCGCTCCAATATCCAGGGCGCGATCAACGCAGGCCTGAAGGTGGGCGTGTACTTCTTCTCGCAGGCGGTCACGACGACAGAAGCGGTTGAGGAAGCGTCCATGGTGCTGCAGCTGATCAGCGGCTACAGTATCTCCCTTCCGGTTTATATCGATGTGGAGTACTCCAATTCGGCCTGCGACGGGCGCGCGGACTCCCTGAGCAAATCGGAGAGAACCGCAATTGTGAAGGCCTTCTGCCAGACAATTCAGAACAGCGGCTACACAGCGGGCATTTACGCGAATAAGACGTGGCTGACGAGTTATCTGGATATGTCGCAGTTAAGCTCCTACAGAGTGTGGCTGGCGCAGTACGCATCGTCGCCCACTTATTCCGGTTCCTACCATATGTGGCAGTATACCTCTTCGGGCAGCATCAGCGGCGTCAGCGGGAATGTGGACTTAAATCTGTGGTATTATTAAAGTTACGGAAAAAATGAGGGAAGATCACTATGAAAGGCATTATTTTAGCCGGAGGCTCCGGCACCAGACTTTACCCGCTGACCAAGGCGGTATCCAAACAGATCATGCCGGTCTATGACAAGCCCATGATTTATTACCCGCTCTCCATTCTGATGCTGGCATACATCCGGGAGGTGCTGATTATCTCCACACCCAGGGACGTTCCGGTGTTTCAGGAGCTTTTAGGAGACGGCAGCCAGCTGGGCATGAAGCTGGAATATGCTGTACAGGATGAGCCCCGCGGGCTTGCGGACGCCTTTTTAATCGGGGAAAAATTCATCGGTAACGACAGGGTAGCCCTGATTCTGGGGGACAATATTTTCTACGGCCAGAGCTTTTCGGCACTCCTAAAAAAGGTCGTGGCCAGGGAAGAGGGCGCTACGATCTTCGGTTACTATGTGAGAGATCCGCGTGAGTACGGCGTGGTGGAGTTTGACGAGAACGGAATCGCTGTCTCCATCGAGGAGAAGCCGGAGCATCCGAAGAGCAATTACGCGGTGCCGGGCCTGTATTTTTATGACAATGACGTCGTGGAAATTGCCAAAAACGTGAAGCCCTCCGCCAGAGGAGAGATCGAGATCACCAGCATCAATAACGAATATCTGCGCAGGGGAAAGCTCTACGTGGAGACCATGGGCAGAGGCTTCGCCTGGCTGGATACGGGCAATCACGACGCGCTTTTAGACGCTTCCGATTTCGTGGCGGCGTTCCAGAAACGGCAGGGGCTTTATATTTCCTGCATTGAGGAGATTGCGTTCAGGAGAGGCTTCATCGACAGGGAGCAGCTTTTAAAGCTGGCCGAGCCGCTTTTAAAGACCAATTATGGAAAGTATCTGGTGGAAGTGGCGAACGGATTGTAAGAGGAGGAATTTATGGGCAAAATAACAGTGGAGACCTGTCATATTGACGGGCTGAAGGTGGTGACTCCCACGGTTTTCGGGGATAACCGCGGCTATTTCATGGAAACATATAATTACAATGATTTCTGCGAGGCTGGCATCGATCAGGTTTTCGTGCAGGATAATCAGTCCGCATCCCGCAAGGGCGTGCTGCGCGGGCTGCATTTCCAGTATCAGTATCCGCAGGACAAGCTGGTGCGGGTCATCCGCGGAGAGGTTTTTGATGTGGCGGTGGATCTGCGGGAGGGCTCCGAAACCTTCGGCCAGTGGTTCGGCGTGCTTTTATCCGAGGAAAATAAAAAGCAGCTTTTCATTCCGAAAAATTTCGCGCACGGCTTTCTGGTCTTAAGCGATTATGCGGAGTTTGTGTATAAATGCTCGGACTTCTATCATCCGAATGATGAGGGAGGTATCCGCTACGATGATAAGGATATCGGGGTGGAGTGGCCGATCCCGGAGGGGATGGAGCTGATTTTATCGGAGAAGGATTTAAAGCAGGGGAGCTTTCAGGCGTACCTTGAGAGCCGGAAGGGCCAATAATCATAAGGAAACGATATGAGAGAAATCATCGAAAACAGGCGGCTGATCTGGAAGCTGGCGAAAAACGACTTTAAAAAGCGTTACGCCGGCTCTTCTCTGGGCGCCGTCTGGGCACTGATTCAGCCGGTCGTGACGGTTATCATGTACTGGATTGTGTTTCAGGGAATATTTCAGAATAAAGCACAGATGATTGCGGGGGGCATCGAGGTCCCCTATGTTCTGTTTCTGACCAGTGGCCTGGTGCCCTGGTTTTTTTTCAGTGAGGGCTTAAACAACGGGACGACGGCGCTTTTAGAGTATCAGTATCTGGTCAAAAAGGTGGTCTTTAATATCAACATCCTGCCGGTGGTGCGGGTCACGGCGGCGCTCTTTATTCATGCGTTTTTCGCGGGTGTCCTGCTGGTGATTTCCATGCTCTACGGGTATTTTCCGGGGCTTTCGACGCTGCAGATTATTTATTATAGTTTCGGGCTGTATCTGTTCACGCTGGCGCTGTCGTATTTTACGAGCGCGATTGTGGTGTTTTTCCGGGATCTGACACAGATCATCGGGATTGCGCTGCAGCTGGGAATGTGGGCGACACCCATTCTCTGGGACATCTCCATGGCAGACAGCTGGCCGCCCGTCATCGGCTTTGTGCTGCGCTTAAATCCGCTCTGCTATGTGGTCAGCGGCTACCGCAGCGCCGTCTACGGCCGCACCTGGTTCTGGGAGGAGCCGGTGTATACGCTTTATTTCTGGGCTGTGACGATTGTGCTGCTGGTGCTGGGGAAGAAGCTGTTTGTGAAGCTGAAGTATCATTTTGCGGACGTACTGTAGTTCAGTAGGGCAGAGTGACGGAGTAGGGTCTCATAAAAAGTCTCGGCTCACCCGCATAGCAAAGTTAGGCTAGGACTTTTTTTTAGACCCGGCTCCAGTAGCCCCCCAAAAACGGATTAATTAGTGAGGGGCTGGAAATAAGCAAAAAACAAGCTTATGCCTTGCGCAGGCATTCCGATGAGCCGATGGGCGTAACAATCGTGTTCGGGTGAGGCCTCCACGATTGTTAATAGTCTCGTGAGCGAAAGCGAGTCAACGTGTCTTTTACGATTGACGAGCGGCGAACGGGATCATGACCGCGTTTTTTGCGGTCATGATATCATCTCCATGGCACAAATTCGCTCGACAGATAATTTCCGTTCCCCGCTCGGTTTCCGCAGGCCTTACAGACAAAACTGTTATATCCGGAAACTGAGAAAAAAGTATTCCCCTCTCCGGAATCCGCAAGTGATTCGGTATAGGAGATCGCGAAAGCGGCCATATCAATTGCAATAACGCAGGGGTGGCGCAGAGAAAAGTCAGAGGTGAGCTTTGCGATGAGCGCGAGCCGAGACTTTTCTCTGCGACGCCCCGGAAATATAGGAACAAATATATGAACACAGCGATCGACGTAAATCACGTTTCTAAAGTGTACAGATTATATGAAAAGCCATATTACAGAATCATGGACGCCCTTGGCGTCGGCGGCAGAAAATACACCGAACACGCTGCCTTAAAGGACGTCTCCTTTCAGATTGGCCAGGGCGAGTGCGTCGGCATCATCGGCACCAACGGCTCCGGCAAATCCACGATCTTAAAAATCATCACCGGCGTGCTGCAGCCAACCTCTGGCACCGTCACGGTCAACGGCCGTATTTCGGCCCTGCTTGAGCTGGGCGCGGGCTTCAATATGGAGTATAACGGCATCGAAAACGTCTATTTAAACGGTACCATGCTCGGCTTTTCCGAGGAGGAGATCAAAGAAAAGCTCCCCGCCATCCTTGATTTCGCGGACATCGGAGATTACGTTTATCAGCCTGTGAAGACCTACTCCTCCGGCATGTACGTCCCCCTCGCCTTTGCCGATGCCATCAAAATCGACCCGGAGATTCTGATTGTGGACGAGGCTTTGAGCGTGGGCGACGTCTTTTTCCAGGCGAAGTGCTATCACAAATTTGAGGAATTCAAAGAGCTGGGCAAGACCATCGTCTTCGTCAGCCACGATCTGTCCAGCATCCAGAAATACTGCGACCGTGTCATTTTATTAAATCAGGGCGACATGCTCGGTGAGGGCGGCGCGAAGGAAATGATCGACGCCTACAAACAGGTTCTGGTCGGCCAGTACCAGCCTGTTCAGCAGGAGAGTTCTCTCGTGGACGATGAGGAGATCCGTGCCCTGGCGGCACAGAAGGCAGGCGTCAATCCGGAGCTTTTAGAGTACGGAACCCGCCAGGCGAAGATTGTTGATTTTTATATCACGGATGAGCACCAGGTAAGAAGCAACGCCATCATTAAGGGGACGGACTTCACCATCCACATGCGGGTGGAATTCTATGAGGATCTGCCGGCGCCGATTTTTGCCTTTTCCTTTAAAAATATCAGAGGGACGGAGATCACCGGCACCAACAGCATGGTGGAGAAGGCCTTTCTGGAACCGGTGAAGGCCGGGATGGTGAAGGACGTCGCGTTTACACAGAGCATGAGCCTGCAGGGCGGCGAGTACCTTTTAAGTCTGGGGCTGACCGGCTTTCATGGGGATGAATTCCAGGTGTATCACAGGTTGTATGATGTGATCAATGTGACGGTTGTGTCAGATAAAAATACGGTGGGCTTCTATGACATGAATTCGACCGTGACGGTGACGGACGCGGCAGTTTCTGGCGCATCTCAGAAGGAATAATTGCATCTGTGAAAGAAACAATTGCGTCTGCGAAAGAACCAGCTGCGCCTGCAAAAGAAATCTATTGTGGCTGCGAAATAAAACGACTGAGCAAAGCTGTATATTTTGCGGTAATTCTGCCAAATATTGTAATACAGCTTCGACGGTCTGCCGGGACGGACATCAGTATACAGGCAGACTGCTTAATCCCGTGTTTTTCTGCGGGATATGCAGACTGCGATTTTTTATAATTGGATGGAGGAACACATTCCGTGACAGAACAAATCGGAAATATCACACTCGACCTGACACATTATCCGGGGCAGGATCTTTACTGCGACGGGAAGGTGGAGGACGAGCTCTTAGAGATCGTGAAAACGCATAAGCCCGCGGAGTACCAGGCCGTCATCGAGGAAAAATTAAGCTGGCCTGTCCTCTATCATCTCTCTCATTTCAGGGAAAATATTGTGGACTGGATTCCCATGGAAAAGACCGCGAAGGTGCTGGAGGTGGGCAGCGGCTGCGGCGCTATCACCGGCGCGCTGGCGAAAAAGGCCGGGCAGGTGACAAGCGTTGACCTGTCGAAGAAACGCAGTCTGATCAACGCGTACCGCCACCAGGGCTGTGATAATGTCACCATCCATGTCGGGAATTTTAAGGATATCGAGCCGGATCTGCCCACGGACTATGATTATATTTTCCTCGTGGGCGTGTTTGAGTACGGCATCAGCTATATGGGGACGGAGCGGCCCTTTGAGGAATTCCTCTCCATCATTTTAAAACACATCTCCCAAAATGGCCGCATTGTCATTGCCATTGAAAATAAATACGGCATGAAATATTTCGCGGGCTGTAAGGAGGACCACCTGGGCTCGTATTTCTCCGGCATTGAAAATTATGCCGCCGGTGGCGGGGTCAGGACGTTCTCACGCCCCGGCCTGGAGCAGCTTTTTTTATCCTGCGGCGGGAAGGACTATCATTTTTATTATCCTTATCCGGACTATAAATTTATGACTACGGTTTACTCGGACGAGCGGCTGCCGGGGAAGGGCGAGTTATCCAACAACCTGCGCAATTTTGACCGGGACCGTCTGCTTTTATTTGATGAGAAAAACGCCTTTGACGGCGCGATCGAGGACGGCCTTTTTCCAATCTTTTCCAATTCCTATGAGGTGATTATCGGTAAAGATGTGGATGTGGCCTATGCGAAATACTCCAACGACCGTGCGCCTCAGTTTCAGATCCGGACGGAGTTCGTGAAGCGGGACGGTTCTTTTATCGTGAGAAAAGCGCCTCTGACAGATGAAGCGGCAACCCATGTGGTGGGGATGGCCGGCGCCTGTGCGGGTTTAAGCGGGCGGTACCGCGGCGGTGATATTTCAATCAACAACTGTTTTCTTACAGAGGTAAACGGCGCGCCCGCGGCGGAATTTGAGTTCCTTGAGGGGAGGCTTTTGAGCGAGCTTTTAGACGAGCGTCTCTTTGCCGGGGATATGGACGGCTTTATGGCGCTTTTTGAGGAATATCTTGAGAAAACGGGATACCATCAGACCTTTCCGGTCTCGGACTATGATCTGGCCTTTGACAATATCATGGTGCAGGGGGATACCTGGACGATCATCGATTATGAGTGGACGATGGAGGAAGTGATCGAGTTAAAGGAAACGGCATTTCGCGCGGTGCAGTGTTATCTCTCGCAGGATACTGGGAGAGCGGGTCTGGATCTGAACAGAATTCTGGCGAGGCTGGGTATTACAGAGACGGAGGCTGAGAATTACCGGACAAAAGAGAAGGAGTTTCAGGATTACGTCACGGGGAAGAGCAAAGCGATGTCGGATATGCGGGCGCTCATCGGGTATTCGGTGATTCCGCTGGATTTATTGCAGAAGCTGTATCAGGTTGATAAGAGCGTCCAGATTTATGAGGACCGGGGCGAGGGCTTTTCGGAGAGCCGCTCTTATTTCGTGCGGGATGCGTATGTGGGGACGCAGGAGGCGGAGCTTACGCTTTCTGTAGACGGGTCTGTGAGAAAGCTGCGCATCGATCCGACGATGGAGCCGTGTGTGGTGCGGATTTCAGAGCTTTCCTTTAACGGGCAGGATGTGTCGTTGAAGGATAAGAGGGTCGTGTCCACGAACGGGAAGGACTTAAAAAAAGACGCTGTGACAGTGTTTGCGTCTGAGGATCCGAATATCTGTGTGAACCTGGAGGGGTTTGCGCGGCAGGAGCGGAATGTGCTGCGGGTGAAGATGGAGGTGGCGAGGCTGCCGAAGCAGGTGGCGGAGAGGCTCGCAGAGTCGGTGAAGAAGATTTTTTAGCTTTCATAAGGGTCGGGGCATACGATGCATTTTGTCCAGTTCGTTTCACTGTGCGGGACATTACGATCAAGTTTCAGGTTGGCAGGTTGCACAGAAGGCGCTCACGTGGACAAAATGCATCGTATGCCCCTCGGTCTGGAAAGCAGATAGGTACAGCGGCTGATCCGGCGAGCCTTTATGACGATATAAAAAAATCAAATGAACTTATGAGGCAATTCATATGAGTAATACAGAGATGGATTATAAGGAAGCATATGAAAAGGAACATTTAAAGAACGCGGCGCTGGCGGAGCGGGTGGCCCAGCTGGAAGATCAAAACGGGGAGCTGCAGTTTAAGATCGACCGGATTAAGAAAAATCCGCTGTGGAAGGCGAGCAAACCGGCGCGGGATGTGATACACATTGTCCAGGGGCAGGCGCAGAGGCTTAAAAACTGCGGCGGACCTAAGGGCGTGGCGGCGAAGATAGATTATAAAAAGCGCGAGCGCGAGGCGATGAAGCAGTTCGGCACGGCGAGCTTTCCCGACGAGGCGCGGGCGAAGGCGGAGCGGGAGGCGGAGTTTGCTTACCGTCCTCTGATCAGTATATTGGTGCCGTTGTATAATACAGATTCCACCATGCTTCAGGAAATGATTGATTCTGTGGAGAATCAGACCTACGAGAACTGGCAGCTGTGTCTGGCGGACGGCTCCGATGGCGATCATGCTTCAGTCGGACAGATCTGTGCGGAGTATGTGAAAAAGGAGCGGCAGCAGGGTAAGAATCGCGTGAAATACCAGGTTTTAGTCAAAAACGAAGGGATTTCCGGTAATACCAACGAGTGCTTAAAGCTGGCGGACGGGGAATATATCGGCCTGCTCGACCATGACGACATTCTGCATCCGAGCGTCCTTTATGAATATGTGAAGGCCATCAATGAGAAGGGCGCGGACTATCTGTACTGCGATGAGGCGACTTTTCAGAGCGGCGATATCAACCATATGCTGACCATGCATTTCAAGCCGGACTACGCGCCGGACAATCTGCGGGCCAACAATTATATCTGTCATTTCAGCGTCTTTAAGCGAAGTCTCTTAGAGGGGACGGAGCTTTTCCGCCCGCGCTTCGACGGCAGCCAGGACCATGATATGATTTTACGTCTGACGGACAGGGCACAGTGTATCGTCCATGTGCCGAAGCTGATGTATTACTGGCGCTGCCATCCGGCCAGCACAGCCAGTAATATTGGCGCCAAGACATACGCGATCGAGGCAGCTCGCAACGCGGTAGCCGACCATCTGCGCAGCCATGGCTATCAGAATTTCAAAATCACCAGCACCCGCGCCTTTGAGACGATTTTCAAAATCCGTTATGAAATTCAGGGCAACCCGAAAATTTCCATCGTGATCGCCAACAAGGATCACGAGGCGGACCTGCGCCGCTGTATTACCTCTGTTTATGAGAAATCGACCTATGACAACTGGGAGATTATTGTGGTGGAGAACGGCAGCACGGAGGAAGGAATTTACAGGTATTACAGAGAGCTGATGGGGCTTGAGAAGGATGCGCCGCTGTTTGAGGCAGCTGCAGCTTCGGGTGATCAATCATTTGTAAATGCTGTGAAGGACGTTACGGACGCTGACGCAAAGACGTCGCCTCAGACCTGCCTGACAAGTCCGGATGGCAAAATCCATATCGTCAGGTGGCAGAGCAGCGGCCCCTTCAATTATTCCGCTGTCAATAACTATGGAGCCTCCTTTGCGACTGGCGAATACATTTTACTGTTAAATAACGATACCGAGGTCATCACCGTCAACTGGCTGGAGGAGCTTTTAATGTACGCCCAGCGCGAGGACGTGGGCGCGGTCGGCGCGAAGCTCTACTACCCTGACAAGACCATTCAGCACGCTGGTGTTGTTCTGCAGCTCGGCGCGCACCGGACCGCCGGCCACAGCCACTATAAACAGCCCAGGCAGAACCTGGGCTACATGGGACGGCTCTGCTACGCCCAGGACGTCAGCGCCGTCACCGGCGCCTGTCTTCTGGTGAAAAAATCTCTTTTCGACCGGGTCGGCGGCCTCGACGAGACCTTCGCGATTTCCTTAAATGATGTGGATTTCTGCTTAAAGCTGCGCGAGCTTGGATATCTGAATGTATTCACTCCTTTTGCCGAGCTCACGCACTACGAATCCGCCTCCCGCGGCCTTGACGACAACGGGGAGAAGGCCGAGCGCTACAATCGCGAGTCCGA
>JAJPXG010000160.1:0-372 GCA_021205565.1 Lachnospiraceae bacterium
AATTCTTCACAGTAACAGGCCAGCAGATCGAGCGTTTCCTCATTCAGTGCCGTTTCTGTCATCTTCTGCCATCTGTCGGTGACGATCCGATATTCCGCGCCGGTTTTTCTGCAGGACAAATCGAGAACCAGCCGCTCCTTTCCCACCGCGTCGCACAGAGCGCGCAGCCTGTCCATATGGATTTTTCCATGGGCAAAAACATAAGAAGTGACGATCACGTGGCTCGCACCAGCCTGAATAAATTCCGCCGCATTATCCGGATTGATCCCGCCGCCAACCTGCAGCCCGCCCGGCCAGGTCCTCAGCGCTTCCATTGCCTGCTTTTTCGTGGCCGGATAATACTCGCTGTCCGAGGCATTCAGCAAAATGATA
>JAJPXG010000160.1:382-16033 GCA_021205565.1 Lachnospiraceae bacterium
CCCGGTACAGCTGCGCAAAATCCGCAGCGGAGCGCTCACTGACAAAATTTTCCTGCGCGCGGTTTTGCTCATCTGAAAGGCTCGAACCTACGATCTGCTTGACCTTTCCATTATGAATATCAATACATGGTCTGAAACGCAAGAGAATGCCTCCTTATATTTCCCTTTCAGCCGCTGTGAATAATATACGGCGAACGGCACATACTGTTTCTGACAGACTGATATTGGTTTCATGACGCTGCCGCATCTTTTCAGCAAAAAATACCTTTTATGTGCGGCGTGCATACAAGTCTGTCTGAAAATTCAGTTCATCTTTATTATGTACAAAATGGAGGGAATGATGAAAAAATACAGTTTCATAAACAGGATACTGGTGTTCGCGTTTGCCTTTGCCCTGTCCGCGGCCCTCATCGGCTGCGGCAGGAATTCCGCTACCAGCTCCTCTGAGGACAACTATGTGGATGACAGTACCACCGGCAACAGCTCTTTTGATGTGAATGATGACACCACCGGCAACGGCACCACAAACAGCAGTTCTTCAGACACGAATAATTTCACAAACAGTGTCACAAACGGCAGCAGCTCTTCCGCAAACGGCAATGATACCGCTTACGACAATGACGGCGTTTTAGGCAATGCAGTGGATGACGTCGGGGATGGAATCGTGGACGGCGTTGATGATGTTGCGGACGGTGTCGGCGACGCCATAGACGATGTGGTCGGCGGCGGCACAACCACCGGAAACGGTACCGCAAATACGAGCAGCACAACAGGTACCGGCACGGTAAACGGAACCGGCCTGGGTACAGAATAAAAGGGAAGGGGCATAAGCCCCTGCCCCCTTTATCATCAGATCACATCGCTCATATCATAGCGGCCGGCCGGCTTCCCCGAAAGGAACTTGGCTGCCTCCAGCGCTCCCTTGGCAAACACGCCTCTGGAATAAGCGGAATGGCTGAAGGTAATCACCTCATCTGCCCCCGCAAAAATCACGTCATGGTCTCCCACAATCGTACCGCCCCTGACGGAGGAAATCCCGATCTCCTTCGCCGGACGCTTCTGCCTGCGGCTGCTCCTGTCATATACATACTCATAGGTTTGTCCGCAGCTGTCATTAACCGCGTCCGCCAAAGCCAGCGCGGTACCGCTGGGCGCATCCAGCTTCTGATTGTGATGTCGCTCCACGATCTCAATATCGTAACCCGCTTCAGACAGCTTCGGTGAAATCTCGGAAAGAAGCTTTAAAAGCAGGTTGATGCCAACCGACATATTGGCGGATTTTAAAATCGCGGTTTTATGCGCCGCCTCCTCCACCCTGGCAAGCTGCTCCTCGCTTAAGCCGGTCGTGCAGAGCACGCAGGGGAGCTTCCGGGCGATGCAATAGTCTAAAAGTCCGTCCACCGCGGAGGCATTGGAAAAATCAATGACTACGTCCGCTTCCACGTCACAGTCCGCGATATCCGCAAAGACCGGATAATCGTTTTTCTGAACACCGGTGATGTCCACACCGGCCACAATGAAAACGCCCTCATCCTGCGCCGCCAGTGAAGAAATAAACTGCCCCATCCGTCCGTTACAGCCGTGCATTATAATCCGTGTCATGCCATCCCCTCGATTCCGTACTCGGTCATAGCCTTTTTCAAACACGCCTGATGCTCCTCCTCCATGACCGTCAGCGGGAGACGCAGGACATTTTTACCAAAGCCGATAAAGCTGGCCGCACTCTTGACCGGGATTGGGTTGACCTCACTAAACAGCGCATCGATCAGAGGCAGGGCACGCAGCTGCTCCTTCGCGCTCTCCTCGACCTTTCCGTCAAAATACAGCTGGCAGATATCGTGTGTCTGCTTCGGCGCGATGTTGCTCAGAACAGAAATCACGCCCTTGCCGCCTAAAGACAGGATCGGCACGATCTGATCGTCGTTGCCGGAGTAAATATCCATCTGGCCGTCCGTCAGCTGCGCAATATGCGCAACCTGGGAAATATTGCCGCTGGCTTCCTTAACCGCCACAATATTATCCACGTCATGGAACAGACGGGCTATGGTGGCCGGTGCGATATTCACACCGGTGCGGCCCTGAATATTATACAGAATCACCGGAATGTGAATGCTGTCCGCAATGGTCTTAAAGTGCGTATATAAACCGTTCTGTGTCGCTTTATTGTAATAGGGGCTGACTAAAAGCACGCCGTCCGCGCCCATTTTCTCCGCTTCCTGTGACAGATATACCGCCGTCTCCGTGCAGTTGGAGCCGGTACCCGCAACCACGGGAATCCTGCCCGCCACCTGCCGGATGCAGAACCCTACAACCTCCAGATGCTCCTCATGGCTTAAGGTGCTGGACTCGCCGGTGGTTCCACAGACGATAATGGCATCCGTACCGTTTGCGATCTGAAACTCAATCAGGTCCGCAAAGCTTTCATAATCCACACTGCCGTCCTCGTGAAACGGCGTGATGATTGCAACACCTGCTCCTTTAAATATCGACATAGTATGCCTCCAAAACAAATGATTTCTTTTATTCTATCATTCTGTAAAACAGGTGTCAATCAATGTTTTGCAAAGTTATTGCGTCTGCACAAGGCATAAGCGATTACGGAAATCGCAGATTTCCTGTCTCACTTACAGCACGTATGAATGAGGCAGACTATTCGCTGTCATGCGAACCGTTTGTAATCACCCCATCATTCCCCGCCATCAGCTCCAGCTTACTCACACTGACCTCATACGCAATCCGTTTCTCGGTGTGCTCCTCGTCAAGCTTCTTCATATATTCCCGGCTCTGAATCCGTCCCCAGACAGCCACCCGGTCTCCCACCTTGAAATTTCCTGCGAAGCGTGCATTGCGGCCCCAGCTGATACACGGTATGTAATCGCTCTTCCCATACGGCCGGTTTACCGCAAGCAGCAGATCCGCTATCTCCCGCCCGAGCGGCGTCCTGCGGTACACAGGCTCCTTGCAGATATGTCCATCCAGATAAATCGCATTGGAGCGGCTGCTCTCTTCCATCTGCTCCACAAACTCCGCTTCCCTGGCGAACACGCTTAAAACGAGCCTGTTTTTGCGCTCATCGTGGCGGTTATAGGAGCGAAACTGCCCCTGCACCTTCAAAAGCTTCCCCCTGTAATCCTGACTGACATCGATCAGCCGCTCCGAAATCATGACCGGAATGGTATCACTCGAAGCGCTCAGCCGCTCCACGCACAATTCCACCATGTAGAAGCCTTCCCCGTAAATTTCATGGTTATAGGTGAAGGTGCTGACCACCCGTCCCGTGACGGTGACCTGATTATTGTCCAATCCTTTTTCTGTCATTATGTATTTCCCCTTTCTTATGCCGGCCGCGGCCGTACTGCCTGATTTCTTTTATTTTTCGTTACCATTCACATCCATCCCTCACATGCGCAAAAGCGTCTACTTCGTATCCGCCGCAGCAAAATACGCTGCTCATCTTTTTGCTTATGTGCGGGCAGTGACTGATTCTCAGTCAAACTTGAGAGATATAATCAGTCTCTTACAAGCGAACTTGACGACCCTGATTATATCTCTCAAGCCGGCTGTGAATAGTAACATTTTCGGCGCATGATAAATTTTACTACATCTGTTTTGGAATGAGAAGGAAAACCCATCGTGGTTTTTCGACGCCCGACGGACTGTCCGCTCTTTTTCTTCATTAGTTCTTGTACACTTTCCTCAATAATGGTATACTATTAAAGTTTGGTTCAGATGAAGTATGTATATGATCCTGTCCTCACGAATCTGTCATATTTTGAAGGAGGCTTTATGAAACAGAAAAGAGAAAACATCCGCAATGTCGCCATCATTGCCCATGTAGACCACGGGAAAACCACCCTGGTAGATGAACTCTTAAAACAGTCCGGCGTCTTCCGCGCGGGTCAGGAGGTGGCGGAGCGCGTCATGGATTCCAATGATCTCGAACGCGAGCGCGGCATCACAATCCTGTCGAAAAACACAGCTGTCACTTATAAAGGATACAAGATTAATATTGTAGATACCCCCGGCCACGCCGACTTCGGCGGCGAAGTAGAACGGGTTTTGAAAATGGTAAACGGCGTGATTCTGGTCGTGGACGCCTTTGAAGGGCCCATGCCGCAGACACGCTTCGTCTTAAGTAAGGCGCTCGACCTCAACCTGGCCGTGGTGGTCTGCATCAATAAGATTGACCGGCCGGAAGCCCGCCCCAAAGAGGTGGTGGACGAGGTTTTAGAGCTTTTCATGGATCTGGACGCCAATGATGAGCAGCTTGACTGCCCGTTCGTCTTCGCCTCCGCGAAACGCGGCGTGGCAAGCCTTGACCCGGATGAGGACGGAAAGGATATGACGCCCCTCTTTGAGACGATTATCAGCTCCATTCCCGCCCCTGAGGGAGACCCTGACGCCGGCACCCAGGTGCTGATCTCCACCATCGATTACAACGAGTACGTGGGACGCATCGGCGTGGGCAAGGTGGACAACGGCAAAATCGCCGTCAACCAGGAGGTTGTCATCGTCAACCACCATGAGCCCGACAAGCAGAAAAAGGTCAAAGTCAGCAAGCTCTATGAATTTGACGGTCTGAACAAGGTCGAGGTAAAGGAGGCCGAGATCGGCTCCATTGTGGCCATCTCCGGCATCGCGGATATCCACATCGGCGACACGCTCTGCTCTCCGGATGCAGTGGCTCCCATTCCTTTCCAGAAAATCTCCGAGCCCACCATTGCCATGCATTTCGTGGTCAACGACTCGCCTTTGGCGGGCATGGAAGGCAAATATGTGACCAGCCGCCACATCCGCGACCGTCTGTTCCGCGAACTGAATACCGACGTTTCCCTGCGCGTGGAGGAAACGGATTCTACCGATTCCTTCAAGGTTTCCGGACGAGGTGAGCTGCATCTGTCCGTCCTCATCGAGACCATGCGCCGCGAAGGCTACGAGTTCGCCGTCAGCAAGGCTGAGGTGCTCTATAAAACCGACGAAACCGGTCATAAACTGGAACCCATGGAGTTAGCCTACATCGACGTGCCGGAGGAATTTGCCGGAATCGTCATCGAGAAGCTTTCCCAGCGCAAAGGTGAGCTCTTAAATATGGGTCAGGGCACCGGAGGATATACAAGACTGGAATTCTCCATCCCCTCCAGAGGACTGATCGGCTACCGCGGCGATTTCATGACCGATACCAAGGGCAACGGCATTCTGAATACGATCTTTAATGGCTATGAGCCTTACAAGGGCGATATTCAGTACCGCCACCAGGGCTCCCTCATCGCGTTTGAGGCAGGCGAGGCAGTGACCTACGGCCTGTTCAACGCACAGGAGCGCGGTGCGCTCTTCATCGGTCCCGGTGAGAAGGTCTACTCCGGTATGGTCGTGGGTTCCTCCGGCAAGGGTGAGGACATTGAAATCAATGTCTGCAAGACCAAGCACCTGACCAACACCCGTTCCTCCTCCGCGGATGAAGCTTTGCACCTGACGCCCAAAAAGGACATGAGCCTGGAACAGTGCCTGGACTTCATCGACACCGACGAGTACCTGGAGGTCACACCGAAAAGCCTTCGAATCCGCAAAAAAATCCTGGATCCAACACTGAGAAAGCGGGCCGCCATGCGCAAATAAGTCTCCTGTTCGAACGGGCTTAAGGGAAGTCCCCACAGCCCGTCCGTTCATTGAAAGGTGACCTATGATTGAGTAAGGCCAGTAAGTATTATAACACACAAAAAACGCGATTCGGACGATATGTCGTCCCAATCGCGTTTTTTTGAAAATTTTTTTACTGAAAATCTACAGTCCCAGCTCTTCCTTTAAGGCAGCCAGATCCGCTTCCACGCTCGCGCCGTGCTCATCATACTTGTACTTTCTCTCCAGCTCCTCAGCCTTGTCATATCCGACAGAAGCGTTCAGCTCCTCCATGGCGGTCGCCTTGTTCAGCATCTGATCAGCCTTCTCCTCCATGCGTGCAAACGCGCCCATGGTGCTGTCATATTTATCCGCGGTCTCAGCGTATTTATTGACCTTCTCCTGCGTCTTGGCCACGCTGACCTTGGACTTGATGGCTTCCTTACGGGCCTTCAGGGACTGGATATCATCGGTCAGCTTGTCGTGCAGCTGGCGCATCTTCTGTGAATTCAGCTTCGCCGCATCGTAGGCAGCCTGCAGGCTCTCCTGCTGTGCCGCCAGCTTCTGCTTGGACGCCAGGAATACTCTCGCATCCTCCTCGTTGCCTGCCTCCAGAGCCTTTCTGGCGAGATCGACATATTTGTCCATCTCTTTCTGATTCTCATCCAGGGCTTTCTTGCAGCGCTTTTCCTCTGCCATGACGGTGGCGGTCTCTTCCTTCACCTCCGCAAGATCCTTGCTCAAGTCAATCAGATACTGGTCCACCATTTTGGACGGATCCTCGTACTTGTCCAGGATAGCGTTGACATTGGCCTTGATGATGTCGTTGAATCTTGACAAAATGCTCATGAATTAAACTCCTCCTTGGGTTTTATTATTTTCTGTATTTTCGTATTTTTTCGCAAGCTCTTCGGCCTCGGTGTCTCCAAACTTTTGAAGCGGCGTATTTAAGATATCCTGCGCGCGCTTTTCCTCCTCGGCCTTTTTCTCCTTGGACTTTTCCCACCATCTGTATAATAGCACAACGACGCCTACGCCTGCAAGTACAATTACCACAACCGCGACTGCTCTCACCGCCTTCACCCAGGCCGGCGTGGTCACCGTCATGATACGCTCGCCGGCGTCCGCAAACGCGTAGGAGAAGAAGTGCTCGTCGGTATCCGCCTCATAGTAATAGTAGTCCAGATAATCGAAGAGGATATCGCAAGCCTCGGAATCCATGACCGTACCGGTCTGCGCGCCCAGCCACAGGGTATACTCGTAATATCCGCCATAGTCCCAGAACACTAAAAGAATATGGCCTTCATCCGTAAAGAGCGCTTCATACTGCTCCTCTGCAAATGCTTCCAGCTCCTCTGTCGTGGGATTATAATTACCGTCAATATTGTCAATGATGTATACGTAGGGGGCAATGCCTGTGTCATTATAAAAACTCTTCAGACCGCTCTCCAGCTGACTGGAATTGATGCCCCAGCCCGCCGCGTCGGTATAATAACCAGCAGTCAGATTCAGATCCAGGTCCAGCTTTTCCCGCTCAATGGTGGATGTGGTGACATTCGCCGTGGATGTGGAACCAGATACATGCCCGCCGCCACGGCCGATCCCATTAAACAGCGCTGACAAAATAAACAGTATCACGATGATGCCAATCAGGCCTGTACCGCAGCCGCCTCTGCCATATCCGTCTCCATAATATCTGGGGCCAAAGAAGAACCATCTCCGTCTCGGTCTCCTCGGCGGTCTGCCGCCGCCCATGGGGCCTCCCATTGGTCCTGCACCGCCAGGACGTGCTCCACCTCCCGGACGTGCGCCGCCACCCATGCCGCTTCTGCCTGAACTGCCTCCCAGTCCGCTGCGACCGCTGCTGCCGCCAAAGCCACCCATACCGCTTCGTCCGCTGCTGCCGCCAAAACCGCCTCCGCCGCTGCGACCGCCTCCACTATGTCCGCCGGCACTGCGGCCGCCTCCGGAAAAACCGCCTCCGCCGCCTCCGCTTCTGCCCATAATTTGTCCTCCTGTCTTCTATGCAATGTTTATAAAGCACCTGCCAGAATATGACTGGCAATCTGAAAATACAACAACAACGAAATCGCGTCCACTATGGTCGTGATAAACGGGCTGGCCATCACTGCCGGGTCAAAGCCAAGCTTTTTTGCTCCCATGGGGAGCAGGCAGCCCACCATCTTGGCGCAGCAGACCGTTGCCAGCATCGTCACCGACACCACGAACGCAACCTGCGTTCCCACCCGATCGTACAGCCATACTTTGAAAAATCCCACCACCGCCAGGCAGACACCGCACAAAAGCGCCACACGAAACTCCTTCCAGATAATCTTCGGTACGCTTCCCGGCTCCACCTCGTCCAGCGACAAAGCACGGATAATGGAGACACTGGCCTGTCCGCCGGCATTCCCGCCGGTGTCCATCAGCATGGGGATGAAAAAGCTTAAGCTGGCACAGGCCGCCAGCGCAGTCTCAAAGGTCGCCATGATTTTCGATGTGAATGTAGCGGACACCATCAAAAGCATCAGCCAGGGAATCCGCTTGCCAAACGTCTCTATCACGCCCGTCTTCATATAGGGCTTATCGGTGGGCACGATGGCAGCCATCTTTTCAATATCCTCGGTGGTCTCTTCCTGCAGGATATCCACGATATCGTCCACCGTGACAATACCGACCATGCGGTTCTCGTTGTCCACCACAGGCATGGCCATCAGGTCATATTTCTGGAACTGTCTGGCCACAGCCTCCTGGTCTGTCAGGGTATTGACCGAAATCACATGGCCGTCCATGATATCTTCAATGAAGGCCTTTGGATCGCTGATGACGAGTTTGCGCAGCGTCACGGTGCCGACTAAGAGACGGGAAGGATCCAGCACATAGCAGATATTACTGGTCTCGGAATCCAGACCAATCCTGCGGATCTGGTCCAAAGCTCCGGCGACGGTGTTGCTTTCCTTGAGTTCCACATACTCCACCGTCATGATACTGCCGGCGCTGTCTTCCGGATACTGCAGAAGCTGATTGATATCTCTGCGGGTATCAGGACTGGCGTTGGCCAGAATCTTTTTCACAATATTGGCCGGCATCTCATCAATAAAATCCGCCGCATCGTCGGCCTGCAGTCTGTCGATCAGGCGTCCGGCGTCTCTGTCGGAAAGGGAGGTGATCACCATCTGCTGCTGTTCCACTTCCATATAGGAAAAAATATCCGCCGCCAGATCCTTGGGAAGGATACGGAAAACAGTCTTAACCTGTTCCTCATCCATTTCCGAAAGTACCAAAGCGATATCGGCCTCGTTCATTTCCGTCAGCGCCTGCCGCAGATTGGTATACTGTTTCTGTTCCAGAAAGGTCGATATCATTTCCAGCTGCTCATCTATCGTATCTCTCATCATCGCCTCCTATTCCGGAACCGGGTAAAACACCTCCTCCAGTTCCTGCACTCTGCCACGCCCCGCGGTTACCTCTGTAATCTCTTTACAAAAATCAGGTACTTCCTCCTTCGGTATCAGGACAGTCAGGCTCACCCTGTCAGTATATTCACTGCTCTCCTGCGTCAGATTTCGTTTCGCCAGCAGATAAAGAATCTTTCCAATGCCGTTATAATCTGTGTCAATCTGAAGGCGCTTTCCGGAACACATGACAGCCGTCGGGCAACTTTTCAGTGCCTCCTGCACAGCCTGCGTATAAGCGCGCACCAGACCGCCCGTGCCCAGCAGGACACCCCCAAAATACCGGGTCACCACCACCGCCGCATTTTTAAGCTCCACACCCAGTAAAACCTCCAGCATTGGCCGACCAGCCGTACCGGAAGGCTCCCCGTCGTCGCTGCAGCGCGTGAGAGCGCCGTCTGCGCCCACCACGAAGGCATAACAATTATGTCTGGCGTCATAATAGTGCTTACGAACCTGCTCGATAAACGCCACAGCCTCTTCTTCGCTCTCCACTGCACGGATACTGGCGATAAAACGGGATTTTTTCTCCACAATTTCGCCGGTGTATATCTGTTTCTGATTATCTTTGTCGTAGATTACCCGATATTTTTCCATCAGCTTCTATCATACCCTTTTTAAGCTGCTTTTGCAAGAAAGTTCACGTCTTTTTTACATATCTCTGTTCACAGTCTTCACTCAAACACCGACTCCTCCACCTGCGTATCCTTATTGTCTAAAAGCCAGGCCATGGTATTGCGCCAGATGGAGGCCGGATAGGTGCCTCCCGCCATGCCGTCCACCGTGGAGTTATCGTCCGTACCGACCCAGACCGCGATAGTATAGCGGTCCGTAAAGCCGCAGAACCATCCGTCCCCGTTGACCTGCGTGGTGCCGGTTTTACCTGCTGCCGGTTCTGAGGAATAGCTGTCCCAATCCATGGAGCTGGCCGTGCCGTACTCAATCGGGCCGCGCAGAATATCCGCCATCTGAATGGCCGTGGAGCTTTGGAACACCTGCACGGATTCCATCTGTTCGTAGATTTCATTTCCATCCGCATCCAGAATGGAAAGCAGGCAGTCCGGCTTCGTATACGCCCCGAAATTCGGGAAAGCAGAATAAGCTCCGGCCATTTCCAGCGTGTTCGTTCCGTAGGTCATACCGCCAAGCGCCGCGGACAGATCCGTGTCTTCAGCCGTGAAATGATTAAGACCCAGCTGACGGGCATAGGACAGACCCACTTCCGGGGTAATTTTATTATAGAGATAAACCGCGCAGCCATTGTAGGAGTATGCCACGGCGGTCTTAAGTGAGTACGCTGTGCCGGTCATGCTGTCCACCCCATTGGTACCCGCGTTGTAATAATCATATGCCGTCTGCACCGCAATGTTGTATAAAGTAGAGCTGGCCGTATAACCGTTGTCTACCGCCGGCCCGTATACCAGAATCGGTTTGATGGCGGAGCCAGGCTGACGGGTGGACTGAAAGGCCCGGTTGATGCCGTAATTATTTTCCAGATCATACTGTGTACGGCCGCCGCTGATGGCAATGACCTTGTTTGTGACATTGTCAATAATCGTGGCGGAACCCTGCAGGTTATAAACGCCCTCCGAGGTCAGCGCCGTATCAAAGGAGAGCAGGCTGTCAATCTGCGTCTGCAAAATCTTCTGCGTATCGGGCTGAATGCTGGTGTAAATGCTGTAACCGCCGGTATACAGCTGATCCTTCGCCTCAGAATAGGCTTCATTATAGGATTCCCAGTAGGAGGTATATTCTTCATCCGTGTTGAATTCATTGACGAATGTGAACCCGTTTAACTCCATCAGATATTCCACAGCGCAGTAAATCGCATAGCTGATGGTATCATCATAATCGGAATCGATCGTATTGTACTGCAGATTGATCGTGGAACGCAGTGCCTCATGGTACTCACTCTCGGTGATATAGTCCTGCTCATACATTGCCTGTAAAATCAATTTCATTCTGGAGACTGCATTTTCCGGATAGGTCCAGGGATTATAATACTCCGGTAAATTCGGGATACTGCACAGGTAGGCAATTTCCCCGATTGAAAGCTCGTCCGGCGTCTTTCCCAGGTAATACCAGGCCGCGTCCGCGATACCGTAAATTCCGTTGGCAAAACAGCACTGATTGACATACCACTCCATGATCTGTTCCTTGCTGTATTCCTGCGTGACGTAATAAGCCATGATGATTTCCTTAACCTTGCGGACAAGAGTTTTCTCCGAGCTCAAAAAGGTCAGCTTGACTAACTGTTGGGTGATGGTGGATCCGCCCTGGGTAAATTCACCGGTGCTGAAATAGGACCATACAGCACGGATTATGGCTTTGATCTCAAAACCGGGGTTGGTCCAGAAGGTCTTGTCCTCGATAGCCACAAAAGCATTGATCACATTCTCCGGAATATCCTCATATGCCACATAGTTCTGGGAAGAATCAGCGGACAGTTTGGTCATCAGATCGCCGTTCACGTCATAAATATAGCTGGTTTGATTTAAACGGAAATCTGATTCCGTGGATTCCTCGATCGCGGTCTTCGCCTCTTCGTAAAGGGCGCCCAGAGAGGTTCCAAGAACACTTTCGGAGTATTTATATAAAAGGATGGTGCCGATGATACCGCAGATGATGAGAAGGGCAAGGCAAGCAATAAGAATATGAAGAAAAATGGATAAAACTCTGCCGAGGATAGATTTGAAAGTGCGCATAGAAGTACCTTTCCTGAAAAGCTTGCGGAAGCTGAGACAGACCCGGCAACTCATACGGGTGTTTCTTTAAAAACTGTTCCCTCTTCGTCATTTCTATCTGTGCTTCTACAAATGACAAATCGATTATACCCTGCGAAACGGCAAATTGCAACATATTGTTCGTACTGCTCAATGATAAACACCACCTTTAACCCCAAAAATCAGAGCACCACGTTTCCATGATGTTCTAAGTTCAGTACAGATTAATTTGCCATATACAGGTCTCCTCTCCGGTAAACCCAGTTTTCCCTCATAGCCATCCTCCTGGAATTTCAGCGGCAGCGCATTTTTCTTGCTTGTGCCGTTATAAATACGGTAAACCTGATACAGATACTTTTTATATCCAGTGAGACTGCTGCCGATTGCGCGGCCCTCCCGACTGATCGTCAGCGGGTCAAACTTTCGTAGCTGCATGACCATCCGCTCCGGGTTGTACTCTCCGTGATATAATTTGATATAATTCAATGAACCTGCACATTCCCCTGACGTTTTCAGCCCTGAGAGAGTCCGGTTCGCCGTTCCAGGCTTCCAGGAGCAGGCACATTGCTTCCTTACATCGGTCCGGATCGATGGCCTGGTATTCATCATAGGCTGTCTTGATACAGGCGATCCGCTTATATCCATGCTTCTGGTCGTAATCGAGCATCAGGCCAATACTCTCATTCACATGAAGGAAACGCATTTCATTTTCCCTGCCGCCATAAATATTCGCCCGAAGCTCATCCCCCGGAGAAAGCCTGGCTGACTCACCGGTCTGTTTCGCAAACAGAAGTGCTTCATCACTCTCTGTCAGGCCGTAATACACCTTGCAGCGGATTGGCAGGTCCCGGCCTCCGTTCCTCGCGATACGGGCGTCAATCGTGTGCTGCCCGTCAAATACATAATAGCGGCCATTGCGGCAGCTGACCTTCGGCTCGTTAGCCGTACGCTCATCAAAGTTTGCGACAATCTTCGCCACACGCGCCGCCCGGCACTTACAGCCAGCTACCGCTCACCCACCTACATGGGGTTGTGGCGTTGGCCGCTGATGTGGCTTGCTCATCACAGGTTCGTACCTGATGAATGTCTATGCAGTTTTCAATGTACCTGTACCTTGGCTTTCGCTTGGTACAAGGGTATTGTAAAACGAAATAATCCGCAGTAGAAGAACGTGGCAGGTTCTATTTAGTGTGGTTCTTAGGTTCTATATTCAGACATTTTCAGTCCAATTGTTGTAAATATCAGATAATATCTCGTGACAAAAAACTCCACCTGATGTTATGAGTCATAACACCTGATGGGATTTTTCCTTTTCTCACTTAACAGAAACAGTAACATCAAGGAAGATTTTTGCAGCCTGATACATTTTTCGATCCTATAGTGTTTCATCAGGATTGCATGTTTTCCAGCAGTTCATTTTCAGGAAGGCAGCAATCACCGAGCTGTCTTCCCCTTCATAGTATCTGACAAGCAGCCGTTTGAACTCCGGCACATAGCTTTCCGGAATCACCAGAAAACCGCCGCCATGAGCGATCAGATAATGATTCGCAAAAATAACGGCTGCCCGTTTATTGCCATCCAGAAATATCTGCGTTTTCAGACAATATAAACAAAGTTTAATGGCAATGTTGATGGCATCATCATCTTCCTCCGTCATTTCCCGAATTCGATCCTTCTCATCCGCCTCAAGGGGTAAAGGTGGAATATAGGATGAGCCGCCTATCGTAACAGGAACACCACGAATGCGGCCGCCTTCCTCAAAGAAGCCTTCATTGACAAGTCTTGCGATATGGCTGAGCATATAATAGTCGCTGCGGCTGGCAATCACATCCCTGTCAAGAATAAATTCCCATGCATGTTTCAGATTCAAAATTTTCTGTACATCGGCCGCAGTCATACCGGAAACTTTTCCGTTGTCTATAATTTCTTCCGTTTGCGGGAAAGAAGCTGCAACGCCTTCCAGAACAGCCTGGTCATAGATATTCATTTTCATATTTGCCCGTGCAAAAGATATATTGGTTATGACCGCAGCGGGAAGTTCATCCTCCGAATATCCGGCAGCCGCAAGCTGCTTTTCGACACCGCGGAGTTCTTTGCGGATCTCACGGGCTTCTCTGGCATTGCGAAGGAGGAGATTATAAAGCTCTTCCGTGTATACGCCAACATAAGTGGATGTCTGCTTTCCTGCTACGCGCTTTCTGACATAAAGATATTTTCCGTCGCCCCGCTCCTTGATCTCAGGTGTCCCATCATAGGGCATCAGATTCAGTCTTGCATGAAGATCGGCACGCTTTCTGAGCAGTTCCTGTATTTCATTGTATTGTGCTGGAATCGCTTTTCCTCCTTTGGGGAACATTTTTCAATATTATTTTGCCATATTGCTCCCCAACAGTCAATGCAGTTTGGGGAGTATTTTTATGATCGATATGGTATCATTGTTCCCCAATAACTGAAAATCATAACATATTGCGCGAAGCGCACTCTACGCGTCAGCGCATAAATTCAGGAGATGCCTGAAAGGTATGATATCCTGCCTATAAAATTTCCACCAATTCCGAAAGTTCACTGATCACACCCAGCAGTCTCTTTTTCTCCGTCTCCCTGTCGGTTATCCTTCCCATCAGTAAATAATCTGCACTGACATTGAAGTATATGGCAATCTCAAGCAAAAGATCGATCGAACAGCCTTCCCGGCAGCTTCGTGTTCCTTGATGTAGTGGTCTCATTCCTGACCGCATAGGAAATCGCCTTCTTCTCCCCGATCAGCACCAGAACCTTCTTCGCCCGCGTGACGCCGGTATACAGAAGATTGCGCTGCAGCATAACATAAAGGCTCATCGTAAAAGGCATGACCACGATAGGATACTCAGAGCCCTGCGCTTTATGGATTGTTGTGGCATAGTCAAGCCGGTCTTTCAAGGACCGCGCGACCGTCTTACCTTTGTTGACGTGCAGCGGAATAATCCTCGTAACCGCGATAAGCCTCACCTCCTTCTTTAACGTCGCGCTTGCACATATATTTTCTGTACATAAAAAGAGCCGCCCTGCTCACTTGAGAAAGACGACCCTACCTGCCTGTTATCATCACGACCTGACGACATGTCACATGTAGCTTGATTGTCTGCGCAAACATATCGAAGGACGTTTTTGCCGTTTGACCGTGTGGCATAACATATTGAGCCGTATTTTGCCTTTATTGGACGTTTGGGCTCTAACGGGTATCATTGTGAACATATCCACTTCTGCTGTTCACACTTCCATTGGCCTTGAAATTCTTCTCCACGCAAAATAGCAGCATAAATAGGCTCAAGGAAATCCGACAGGCGCTTCAAAGTATCTGAAAACGGAAGATTAATTTCTACAGCCGGTTCGAATTTAGACCACTGAAACTGGAAAAATTCTGACTCATCGAACTTCTCGATTCTCGCAAATACATCTTCTTCCAGTTCGCGACCTCTGTGTTTGGTAGTCTCCGAGACTGCCTCCTTAAGTAGCCACCATCAAAATCAAACACAGTTCACTTTCAGCTTTGATGTTTCCTCCAAATACTTCGTACTGGTGTTAAGCAGTCTCCCGGCTGCCCTTTCACTCTTTGCCAAAAGCACTATGTCATCTGCATAGCGGATGCAAGGTACTCCTCTTTTGTGGAACTCCCAGTCGAATTCATTCAGATATACATTTGCCAGTAATGGTGAAAGGTTGCCTCCTTGCGGAGAGCCTTCCTCGGTGCTTGTTACCACTCCGTTTTCCATTACCCCACTCTTCAGATACCTCTTTATCATCTGTATCGCTCGCTCATCTTTAACCTGTTGTCTCAGAAGATTGAGCAATATCGTATGATTCAGTGTGTCAAAATA
>JAJPXG010000164.1:0-11329 GCA_021205565.1 Lachnospiraceae bacterium
GCCATAACTACCGCGTTGTTTAAGGTATCCTCGCCGTCCTCCAGGCCTAAAAGTCTTAACATTTCCTGCTGTTCATCCGGAAGGCCGGAAGCCGCGGAGATAATCGCATTCAGTCTCGGCGGCAGGAAGGACAGAGACGCGCTTGTTATATAAATAGACGACTCATAATACTCATTCCAGTGCCATACAACTGAAAGAACGATCGCTACCACGATTGTCGCTTTGGCCAACGGGAACACGATTCTCCAGAAGGTCATCAGGAAACCGCAGCCATCAATTTTGGCCGCCTCTTCCAGGCTCCTCGGCACCGTCAGGAAGAACTGACGGAAGAGGAAGATGAAGAGCGCTCCTCTTAAGCCGAAGCCAAAGAACGTAGGCACCAAAAGCGGCAGGTAGGTGTTCAGCCATTGCAGATTGGAATAGGTCAGGTACAACGGGATGATAATCGTCTGCGTAGGTACAATGAACGCCAGAATCACAACCGCGAAGAGAATATTCTTGCCCGGGAAATTATATCTGGCAAATCCGTACCCGATAAAGGAACAGGAAAGCACATGTCCCACAGTGGCGATTGTCGTCACAATCAGAGAGTTTCTGGCATAGACCCAGTTTTTAATCAGCTGCAGGGCTATGGAATAGTTCTCAAATTTCAGCTCTGTCGGAATCCAATGTACAGAAGTAGAATTCAGATCGGAGTTGGTCATCAGAGAGGTACTGACCATGTACAGAAACGGATAGAGGAACACAAAGGCCAATCCGATGATCAGCACATACATGACCACTCTTCCCAAAATCAGCTTCAAACCGGTGAAACTGACATATTTCCGTTTCAGGACCTTCAGGCGATAACCCAGGCTGCCCGGCTCATTACTCGTAAGAACGCTTTGAAGACTTTTCGATGGTGAAGACTTTACGGCCTCTCTTTTCATGCTTCTTTACCTCCTCCACTTCATTGGTGTGAATATAGTTCCTCATAATTGCGAACACCAGGGCTACCAGCACGCCGATAAAGGCGAAGTAAATCCAGCCAAGAGCCGCGCCGTACTGGAACTGCGCATTGTCAAATCCATAGGTCTGAATATACTCTAACAGCGGATTCTGAATGTTGGTGAAGGAATCCACGATGGTATACACAATATTCAGCAGCATGATCGGGGAAATCATCGGTATGGTGATCTTCCAGAACATTTCCCACTCGGTTGCACCGTCAATTTTCGCGGCCTCATACAGAGACGATGAGATGCTCTGCAGACCGGATAAAAACAGCAGGATCTGCACGCCGCTTCCCCAAAGCACCGTCACCAGGAGTCCCAGCACTGTCTGCACAGCAGTCATGATGGTATCTCCGAAGTAGGCGAGTACATTGTAGGGAATCAGCTCGCCGTCCATAATGTTTAAAACCGCTCTGTCCACTCCCTGGTTGATCAGCTGCTCGTACACATCGCCGGTACCTAACAGGAAGGGAATGAAAAAGATAGTCCTGAACATTCCCCTGCACTTGATGTCTCTGTTCAGTAAAATCGCGATAATCAGCGAAAGCGCAATGATCAGTGGGAACTTGATCAGAGTCTGCGCGATTGATTCACCAAATGTAGGGAGGAACTCTGTGTCAATCACAAAAGCCCTGACATAATACTCAATTGTGAACCCGCTGAGCTTCATTCCCACCACCTTTAAGGAACTCGCCACACTCAGCCGCAGGGACATGCAGATCGGGTAGATAAAGAACATGCACATACCTATAATAAACGGTGCAACAAACACCAGCCCCTGTAAGGAATGTCTCTGATGAAGGGTCAGGGATCTCTTTGTCTTTCCTTTTTTATTGACCTCTTTTCCTTCTGCCCGCAGCACCCGCTGCTCCTGTTTTGCAAGCTGCTTCTGACGCTTCGCCAGTTCTTTTTCCTGCTTTGCCTGCTGTTCCTGGTCTGTGGTTTTTTTCTTGTTGTTTTCAGCGCTCATATCCTACTCACCTCCTTCAACCACGGTGTAGGAATTGGCTTCCACCTGCACTCCGTCCACACTTGCCGCTTCATCCGCGTAGTTGATATAGATTACAGTGCCGTTATCATAGGTTACCTTGATCAGATCGTTCGTGAGAATAGTATGATCCGTCATTTGCCTTCCCCACACACAGCTCAGGTTCTCGGCAAACTCCAGATAGGTTTCCACAACCGTTTCTTCCCAGTCATCATAGGTGGAGCTGAACACCTCATCATAAGAGGTATCTCTCAGATTTAATGCCGACTCATAGGTCAGATAGAAATAAGGCATGGCGCCATACTCAATCCATTTCAGCTTCTGGGTCTGCAGATCATAGGACAGGTTGCCGGCGCCCTCCGTTGAGTACGGGATCAGACCGGACACCACCATCTCCACAAAGGGAACTGCATAATCCGTAACATTCAGTCCATATGCGTCTTCCCTCAGATTATACAGATAGGTTGCATATGCAAGAGAATACTGGTTCGAGCCATTGACGGCTACATTCCGATCTTCATCTGCCGTGGTCTGGAGGAGTTCCTCAAGCTTTTCGACTGTTTCGCCCTTTGTATAGGAACCGGTTTCGTTGAAGTCTGCGTAAGCATAACGACCAACATCTTCGTAAGCTACACCGTAATTCTCATAGCTTTCAAGCTTTTCTAAGAACATCTGGTTCCTACGGAAGATTTTCAGCGGGTTCAGCAGATAATAAACCGTTCCGTCATCATCCTCCATACTAAGCTCCAGACCAACGCCGTCATAAGCTACATCTGTCTTTTTGGTGATACCGCTTGTCTTGGAAGAAGCGATCATGAAACTGCTCTCCAGATACAGGTTATTGGAACTGTTTTCAGCAATAAATTCATTCAGGCTCTTTAAGCCGCTTTTGCCTCCCAGGCTGCTGGCCGGTCCCCAGTATTCGTAATCGTCATAATCAGACTGCCAGGCCCTCAGTACAGTTTCTGTATTAGTCACGCCCAGTTCTGACAATCTTGTGAGAATTTCCTCCGCCTGCTCAAAGGTTGTCATGGTGATGTATTCATCAAAAATGAGGCCATCCTTAGTCGTACCCATCAGAAGTGTCAGTGCCAAAGTCATATCGGAGGCTTCCAGAGACACTGTGGTCAACTGCCCCGTCTCCTGCAGATACTCTCTGTAGGATGCAGCCATGCCGGAATAATCCGCATCATTGCCAGACAGGAATGTGTAACGCACCTCCTTGTCCTCTTCAATCAGGTTTGTATCCACACGCTGTACAGTCGCTCCTGTCGCTGTGGTAGAATCAGAGGAGGACATGGAATACATATCCACAACATACACATTTCTGGTATACAGTTCAAAACCGGCGTGGTTCAAATCCACTACATAACCGCTCGCGTATACCACAATACCGGTATTGGCCTCTCCCTCTGTTGCCATGGCGAACAGGGCATTATCACCATTTTTAATTCCATACACCGGCATGGAAGCCGTATATCTGTTATATGTATCCTCATCGGTCAGATTATCAAAGCTGACTGTCTTATTGGTATAGGTATAGTAATAAGCCACCTTTACATTGCTGGGTCTGGAGTCCGCGTTGGCGTAGGTTGTGATGGCACCGCTGCCGTCCGGATAAAACAGATATCCGTCGATGGCATTGCCATCAGCATCCTCATTGGCGGAGGCACCAAAGAATGGCAGAAGCTCCACGGTAGTCAGCGCGTACTTGGTCTCCTCTACGATCTTATCGACCGGCATACGAACAACCAGCTGATCATCCTCCAGGGTGTATTCGATCGTTACATATATTCCGGGAGTCAGAAACCCGTAGGTTACTGCCACGCCGTTTTCAATATACTCTGTCTCCAGATAGCCGCAATCCTGTGCTCCATACAGCTTTTTGACACCGGCATCTCTTTTCTCCAGATCATTATAAGAAATGCAGATCGGAGACTGAAGATAAGCAGCCCACTGGCTGTTGATACTGTCCATATCATAAACTTCATCGTCGCAAATGCCCTTCCAGAGGTAGCCCGTTTCCAGGTTTTCCACCTGGATGGCTCCTTTTGCGGCGTTATAATACAGAGCCAGGCTGTCGGTCTGCGCCACCAGTTCATAGCTTCCTTCATCCTCAGAGTCCACATTGCCTTCCGGCGCCTCATATTCCGTTGAATACGTGACCGCGTTGTTTTTGGCCGCCTGGATGCTGAAATATCCCCACACTACGAAAATTGCCACAACAGCGAACGCAACAATCGATCCAAGATGGCTTTTGAGAAATTGTTTAACCATAATATCAACCGCTCCTTTCGGTAATTTTCGTATTGTTTACAGGAAATTCAGCCTGAATTCACTGATCAGATCTCCGATGAACTGTACCACACGTCCGGTCAGGATGTAGCAGAGCAGAATTACCAGCCAAAGCACCAGCATCAGGAATGCTGTCGTCAGTATCATCAGAACTGTCTTCCGGAAGGTATAATTGTTCATCTCCATCATGCCAATGAACATCTCGATAAAGATCAGCACAACCACAAGTGCGCCAAAAACGCCATACCAGCCATCCTGCGACTTTGACAACAGGTGGGAAAGGAACATCAGCGGCAGATTGATCACGATGAAGGGCACCAGTGTCTGGAAGGAAGCAAAGGTAATCTCCCTGATCTTCGTTTCACCGCCGGAGATGGAAGTGGCCATGAATGCCGCTGGGATCCAGCTCACCGGCACAATGAACAGCTTGACAGCCTCCAGCGCCAGATTAATGTCCTCTATCTCAATGGATGCAAGCGGGAAGTGTACCACATACAGATACGCGACCCTCACCGCGAATGCAACAGCGGCAATGATGAAGGGCACCGCCATATTCAGTTTCTGTTTCCTGTAGCTGATTCCCTGCAATGCGTTCGACGGATGAATCATGGCGTAGTAACCGTAGAACAGTCCGTCCGAGATACTCATCTTCGGCTTCTTGTCATTGATGAAATCCCAGTAGACCTGTCTGGACTTTCTCGACAGGAAAGTAAGGATGAAATAGATTGCCACAATAATGACAAGCGCAATGATAATAATCGGCACGAAGTAAGCACGCAGAACCTCCATCTTCCACTCATCAAAAGCGTCGGTATACGTATCACGGTCATCCACAATCTTGCTTTCTTCCATGGCCAGCTGATACTCTTCCTGTTTATAATAGGCCTTGGCAATACCCGTGTGAGCCAGCGTATAGTTCTCATCAATGGCCAGCACCTGCGTCCACAAGTCATAGGAGCCCTCGTAATCGCCATCGTTATAAGCCGAAGTAGCCTGATGCACGAGCTGAATAAATTCTGTTGGCGAGAACACCTGAATATTGGCGTTAGAACGATCCAGGATCAGAAGGTTGCCTTCGCTGTCCACATCGATTGCTACGGGAAGGGAGAAGGTTCCCTCTTTTTCACCCAGACCGCCGAAAGCCACCAGCATCCTGCCGTCCTGGTCATACTGATAAACATGGCCGGTCTGTCTCTCAATCACTGTCACGATACCATCGTCATCCACACAGATGTCCGAGAAATAAGGCTCCATGTACTCGCCGTCATCATCGAAGTATTCACCGAATTTGAAGGTGTTGGCTGCTACCGTAGACTCGAAGACATCCTCAATAAACTCTGTAATCGGGTTATTGATGGTGTTGCCCACCGTCGTATATTTCCGATAGGTATTGGTACCAATGGAGTTCAGGCGCTTAATCTCGCCCTCTGTTCTCTCCATGCTGGTCGCGTAAATCATGCCGTCGCTGCCAAGCGTAACATTGATATAGGCGGAAGCGGTCCTTTTGGTAATTGCCTTCTGCTGTTCCTCGGAAGCAAACAGCCTGGTCAGAATCTCGACAAGGTCATAGCCGATATCTGTCTGACCATAATATCCTCTGAACTCTCCGTTTCCGTCGATGGCCATGATGTTCTCACCACGAACCACATAGATATATCCGGTCTGAGAAACCACCAGTTTACTGGGAGAAAAAGTGGTTCCCGTATCTACAGTATCGCTCTCCGGATTGGTGAACTCCTCCACGAAGTTACCGTCCGGATCCATGTGAACAATACGGCTGTTGCCGGTATCGGCCAGATACATATCGCCGTCACTGTCCACGAAAATGCCTTCCGGGGCTTTAAAGCCGCCGCAGTCCTCGCCATAGAAGATGTTCACCGTCTCGTAGTCGCTGTTCATTTTCACAATCCGGTTATTGCCGCTGTCCACTACATAAATATTATCATTATCGTCAACAAACAGATCCAGCGGATTTTTGAAATATACGTTGTCATCCTCATAATCACCAATGTTATTGATGGTAGAAGTGACAATATATGACTCCGGAACCGGCAGACGATAGTTGTCATCGCCGGTAACGTAGCTGTCAGTGCCGTCGGCGCTGACCGTGACAGGAACCGAGAGGAGAATAGCAACTGCCAGCACAAACACTGTAATCAATTTTGAAGCTTTTCCGATAGAAGCTTTTTTCACGCTGTCCCCCTTTCTATCCCTTGATACCGGAATATGTCATAGTCTCCATTACCTGCCCCTGCATGATGGTAAAGATGATAACCGTTGGTACCGTCATGATGAACGCGCCCGCCGCGGTAGCGCCCGCACGGCTGGTGCCGCCGGAGCTGATGGTCTGTAAAGCCAAAGGCAGGGTCTTCATGGTCTGGCTGGTCACATAGATCAACGGCGAGAAATAATCATTCCAGTTATTCACAAAGGAGAACACAACCAGCGTGGCCGTGGCAGGCTTTAATGCCGGCATGATCATCTGGATGAAAATTCTGAATTCTCCCGCTCCGTCAATTCTGGCAGCCTCAATCAGCTCATTCGGATACTGCTCCATAAACTGTTTCATCAGGAAGATATTGTAGGCTACCGCTATATTCGGCAAAATCAGCGCCGCATATGTATTGATCAGCCCCAGTCCATTTACGACCATGTAGCTGGGGATCTTCGTCACATGAGCAGAAAACATTAAAGCCATCAGAACCAGATTGAATATGAACTCTCCGCCCGGGGGTTTTAACTTTACCAGCGCATAGGAACCCATTGCGGAAACAATCACGGTACAGATTACGATGCAGGTCGTGACAACCACACTGTTAAATATGTAACGGGTGAAAGGAACGGAAGAACTGCTCAAGGATGTCAGCAGATCTCCGAAGTTCTGCACTGTCGGATTTTTCACAAAGAATGTCGGCGGATACAGATACAGCTCATCCAGCGGTTTGAACGCTGTATTCACCAGGTATACCAAAGGCAGGGCCGTAAAGCACACCATTATGATCATAACCACATAGAGGACGACTCTGGCGAAAGTAATATGCAGCCACTGTCCGCGGAACCATCTGATTTTTAAAACCATAACTCCTTTTCTCCTCTCTTGCTTATTCGTCCTTCGTGGACAGAAGTCTCATCACAATCCTGCCCAGCGTATAGGTGATCAGGAACAGTACAACCGCGATGGCGGACGCGTAGCCCATCTGGAAACGTATAAACGCGTAGTCATACAGATGCGCCACAATCGTATGCGCCGAATAGTTCGGACTGGGCATGCCGGCCACAGAAACCGCGATATCAAAAACACCGAAGGATGTCGTAATGGCATTGATCGCGCCGAACAGAAGCTGCGGCTTCATCATCGGCAGTGTGATATAAAACAGCTCCTGCAGCTTGGAGTGAACACCATCCACAGCTGCCGCCTCATAATAATCACGGGACACATTCTGCAGACCTGCCAGGAACACCAGGAAGCCGGTACCCATGCTCATCCACAGTGAGATGAACATGACCACTCCCATGATATAGGTAGGATCCGTATTCCACAGAATCGGTTCATCAATCAGTCCGAGGTTTAATAAAATATTATTCAGATAGCCGGACCGGTCGGAGGAGAAGATAACCATCCAGACGGAAGTCATGGCCACGCTGCTGCAGATCGAGGGTGCGTAGAATGCCAGTGCAAAGGCCCGCTTGAACTTCAGCTGATTGATGACCCAGGCTGCGAAGAATGACAGCAGATAACCGACAGGACCGACAATCACCGCGAACATCATCGTGTTGGACAATGCGATCATAAACACATCATCATTCAGCAGCAGGTTCCGATAATTGCTGAATCCTGCCCAGGTTGCCGGCTGCATCATGTTGTAATTGGTGAAGCTGGTGCCGATAGCCACTACAACAGGTGCAACCACAAATATGGTAAACAGGATCAGAAACGGTGCCAGAAATGCATATCCGAGCCAGTTTTTTCTCCAGAATATGACAAGTCTCTCTTTTCTGGTCAGCCGCTCCTTTGCGTTATGCAGCTCGATGGAAGCCGCTGTTTGTTGATTTTTCTTAGCTGCTGTTTTATTCATCGACAGTCACCCCGTATTCTTCCTGCTTGGCCTTCATCTCACGGTTGATCTCCTTCACGGCTTCCTCCAGAGCATCTCTGGCGTCGCCGCCGCTGATAACGACCGTGGTCCAGGCATTGGTGATATAACGAGTAGTCATATAGCTGCCCAGCACGGTAGGCGTCTCCTCTGCCCACTCCCACATCACTTCAAAGGTAGCGATATCCTCGTCGCTCCAGTCAAGGCTTAAAAACGCTTCCTTATTGGCCGTGTTCCAGCGGGCCTCGGCGCCGATCAGAGCCTCGACCTCACTTGCGAACTGAGTCTGCACATCTGTGGAGGTCCACCACTTTAAAAATTCCCAGGCTTCCTCCTGCTTCTCGCTCTGGCTTAAGATGACGTCGCCCTTGTCTGTGAGGGCACCGGCGGAGCGGTCAATATAGGTGTTGCCGTCCTCATCCGTCTTCTCCACACCCGGCACTGGAGCGATACCCCATTTACCGGAAATCTCAGGCGCAGATACGGACAGCTGCATATATACTGTGAAATCGCCTACACCGAGCGGCATGCTGCCGGAGCGGAAATACTGATAGAAGTTGGCGGTTTCCGGTACACCGTAGTTGGTAAATAACTCCGTGTACTCCTTAAATGCCTGGTAGGCTTCCGCTGTATCCAGGGCGGATGCCAGTCCGTCCTCCGTATAATAGCTGCCGCCGTTCTGGTACAGGAACTGGGTAAAGTCTCTGCCGAAGTAGAACTCCAGTCCGTTCTGGTACAGAGCCGGCAGGACATAGTCATACAGATCCTGGCGCGTCTCAGGCAGGTCAATCCCGTACTCCGACAGGATATCCTTGCGGTAGAACATGACATTGATATTCATGGTCTCCGGCAGGGCGAAGGTTCCACCGTTGTATTCATAAGGTGTCAGCACCGCGTCCACAAACTGGGAATTCACTTCCTCGAAGTCGTCAAACTGAGAAAGATCCACGGCCTGTTCGCGGATGGCAAATTCCACAGGCGTGGTGCTGTCCACACCAAGTGCAACATCCGGCGCCTTTCCTGATGTGATGGACAGCATGATAGCGTTTACATTACCGGCGTTCAGCTGTGTGGCGGGAACCACGTTTACCTGGATAGCAATTCCGGTGGACGGGGTGAAGTCCTCATCCGCCATTTCCTTGATAATCTCCGCGTACTCTGTACTGCGGGCGATCCAGACTGTGATAGTCTCCGTCACTTCCACATCATCACTTAAGGTGCCGCCTACATTGTCATAATCCTTGGAGAAGGAGCTGACAAACTGCACCACGGTTGCCCATGCCTTCTGGAAAATATTGGAATGGACATTCTCCCACTCCTCCTCGGGACTGCCCACGTCAAAGTAGTCGATCATTAATGGTCCGCTCTGCAGATCCGTATACCATTCGCTGAGGCTCTCCAGAGAATTCTCCAGGTCGGATATCCTTCTGGCAATTCGATAGGGATTGTCCAGCATGGCCTGAATCTGTGACTTGATGGACAGGAAATTGTTGGCCATGGCCGGCGTCTTGTTGGCCATGGCGCTTACAAGGTCATATTTTTCCTGCATGCTTTCCACCAGATATTCCATCTGGGATTCAAGTTCAGGAATCTTCTCAAAGAACTGGTAGTCATAGTTGGGGTCGGGGTCATCGCCGGTCAGCATGTTGATGTTCAGCAGCATCTCGGACAGAACCGCAATGTCCTCCTCCAGAGAGGCCAGAATCTCAGCAAGCTCGCCGAACTTGACCGTCATGGTGATGGTGTGGGTGCCGGCTGTCAGATAAAACAGATAAGGATCCCCGTCCTCATCACTTAAGGTTTCCAGATACCAGTTGCTGCTGTAATCAAACTCATACTCGAGCAGCTCCTCAAAGGGTACCTCACCGTCAATGGCGATGGATCTGTAGGAAGGCAGACCGTCGTTCCAGTTCTGTTTCACATACATGCCGATTTTATACAGGCCGTCCTCTTCCACAGTGAATTCCCAGGTGATGCTCTGGTTGCCGGAGCGCCAGCGGTAGCCGCCCATAACGTTCAGCTTTCTGTTGGTGGTGCTGGCAGGCGTTACCAGAGGATCGCCGTCATTGTCTCTGCGCAGAGTGACGTCATTTTTTTCTACGGTAGTGGACTCAGCCTGGAAACGTACGGTCTCCACGTCCGCGCCAACTTCCGTATAACCCGCCTCCACATAAGAAGCCAGAACCTCTTCATAGGACTGGTATACGGTGGGAGCCGCCAGGCGGATGCCGCTGATATACATATCTACCTTGTTATAAATCAGACGGATAGTATGCTCGCCGGCGCTTAAGGCAAAGACAAACGCATCAGAGCTGACACCCGAGGTATCAATCACGCACTGGGTGCGCCAGCCATCAATCGTCACCTGGGACGGACGGGTCTCGTCGCCAACACTGTTAACGACCGGTTCTCCCTCATCCTCAAAATAACGATAGAAAATCAGATCAGAACACTCCTCAAAGGGCATCTCACCGTCAATATACAGAATCCGCTTGCCCGGATCGGTGCTCGAAGGATCCAGATAATAATCAAACTCCAGCTGATACAGACCGTCTTCCGGGACAGTAACGGTGAACTCTATGTACTCAGAATCCTCTCCCGAGAGAATCGAATCGAGACCCTCATATTCCGAGATCTCCAGTGCATCGCCGTTCTCATCCGTGACGCTATCCAACGGCACTTCAATATCATCCGTGGCATAAGCCACAGATTCAACAACGGAGGCCTCATAGTTGACATACATGGGCGTATCGTCCGAAGAGCCATACTTCCACTCCACCTCCACGCCGTCAAAGCCGGTATACTTCTCACTCAGAGGCAGTCCGGCCGTGCTCGCGTCCACGTCCATAGGAGAAATGATGCTCAGCACCCTCAGTCCGGCCGCGGTAAGTGGAACTCCTCTCTTTAGAAAATTTTTCCACTGTTTCCGATGGGCACTTTTCATCCGTGTCCCCTCCCTG